>NZ_JWAJ01000149.1 GCF_001068775.1 Streptococcus pseudopneumoniae | reverse complement strand
TTCATCGAAAATTGGATCAACAACTATCCTAAAAAATGCTTGAACTACAAGTCGCCTAGAGAAGACTTCTTGCTGGCTAACTTAAAATTGAAATTTAGCGTTTTTTTCAAATAAAAACTCAAGCATAAATCTTGAGTTTTGGGTTATTTTTTAGGATAAAACATTCAAGACTGCCACACTGACGTCGTCAATAACATTTTCTTGGTTAGAACGGCTATTAGTTACCAACATTTCAAGGTTGCCTGCATTTTCATAGTAAAATGAAGCCCCTTTAGCATTGAAAACAACCAAAAAGTGCTCTTCACCACCATGAATCTCGTAGACAATCCAACCACTATTTTCAATGGCTGTATGAACAAATACATGACGGTAGACTTCTTCATAGGTAGGGTATGAAAAGGCACTAGTCTGGGTTTTAAGACGGATAATCTGACGGACAAACTCGATGCTATCTTGACGCTCATTGATCAAATCCCAGTTAACTTGGTTGACGCTATCAGGAGCATTGTAACTGTTCATTGCTCGCTCACGATCTGCGTGAGTCAACTCTCCATTTTCGCCTGTAGCTACGAGTTTAGTACGGCCAAACTCTTGCCCCAGTTCCATGAAGGCCATCCCTTGCATGAGAAGGTTCATGGCTGTCGCTGTTTCTACTTTCTTCATGATACGTTTATCACTCTCCATCGGATGAAGAGTTTTAAGTAAATCATGTAAATTATAGTTATCGTGGGCTTCTACGTAGTTAAGAACCTGATTGGGGCTGAGGTAAGAACCCAGCTCACGACTTCCAAGAATAGCCTTTGCGAGGATCGGCTCAGTACCTGCTCCACTGATGAAGCCAGATTTGATAGAGCCATAGACTTCACAACCTTTGACCGCATCACGTTGATTATCATTAAAGAATCCAATGTTTGGCAACTGGTAGGCATTGTCTTTCTTAGCCTTGTCATAAGGAGCAAGACCTGTTCCCATATCCCAACCTTCTCCATACAGGATGATTTTCGGATCGACTTCGTCCATAGCCCAACGAATCATCTGCATGGTTTTGACGTCATGTATTCCCATCAAATCAAAGCGGAAACCGTCAATATTGTATTCTTTTACCCAGTAGAGAAGAGAATCAATCATATATTTACGGAACATTTCATGCTCACTGGCAGTTTCGTTACCGACTCCTGTTCCATTTTGGTAGGTTCCATCATGGTTCATTCGATAATAATAATCAGGAACCGTTGTTTGGAATGGCGCATCCACCGTTGAGAAGGTATGATTGTAAACAACGTCCATAATAACACCGATACCAGCATCGTGATAAGCTTGGACCATGGCTTTCAAATCACGGATAGCTTGACCTGGATCATTTGTATTTGTAGACATGCTAGTTTCTGGAGCATTGTAGTTTTGTGGATCATATCCCCAGTTATAAGTTACATTTCCATCAGCGTCGTATTCTTTATGACGGTCAGCAATTGGTTGCAACTGAACATAGTTGACACCAAGTTCTTTGATGTAATCAAACGCTGTCGATTGACCATATTGGTTAACTGTTCCAGTTTGCGCTGCACCTAAGAAGGTTCCTCTTAATTCCGGCGCAACACCAGAGGTTTCAGACTTAGTCAAATCACGGATATGCATTTCATACACAACTGCCTGGCAAGGATTTTCCA
Source organism: Streptococcus pseudopneumoniae (assembly GCF_001068775.1). Classification (GTDB taxonomy): domain Bacteria; phylum Bacillota; class Bacilli; order Lactobacillales; family Streptococcaceae; genus Streptococcus; species Streptococcus pseudopneumoniae_N. Next base: position 24,819 of record NZ_JWAJ01000149.1, on the reverse strand, counting down.
AACGCCAAGTTGCTTCTGTACCATGCTTAACCTCAAAACCTTCGACTTGACGATCTTGGTTTGAGACAATGGCTGAACGTTTTCCATCAGGACTTGTCGCTATTGTATATGGATCACGAGTTAATGACTGGTGATGAGGAAAGTCAATTTGGTAGTGGTAAGCACAACCTGCTAAGCTTTCTGGAACTGATAAACTCCAAACACCAATTGTATTATACTTGTGACTATAGGAGTAACTATTTCCACGCTCCATTTCAAAGGTTTTAAGGATAGGTGCGTCGTTACTTGCAGATTCATAGACTACTACTTGGACAGATGTAGCTGTTGGTGCCCATAGGCTAAATCTTGTTTCAGTTTCAGAAACTTGACATCCCAACTCTCCTTGATAACCCCAGTGGTGGTCAAAACTAGCGCTATTGATTGCCTTGTCGAAGGCAAAAGGATTTTGGTCCTTATAGTGGGGACTGGCAATAGCTGGATTTTCAGAGTAATAAACTGTATCGTCTCCATCCAAAATCCAAACCTCTGTCAAAAGTGGATAGTAATTGAAGCGAATAGGATATTCTTTGCTGACACCATCTTTTTCAACAGTAAAAGTCATGGTCTCAAGGGCTACTTCACTCGATTGAGTCAGTGAAAATTTAGCTCCAAAATATTCTTCTTCTTTGATAAGCTCTACTGAATCTAGAGGCTTTTTGCTGAAACTGCAAGCCTCGTATGCTTCATCCTTACGATGGTAATGAATAAGTACAGGATAATTGTACATGGTTCTTCCTAATTTCTAAATTAATTTGATTTTATATGTTACTAATAATTTCTTGATCAAGTGCCTCACGATTCACAAAAAACTCAATGTGATTATGACATACTTCCAAATCTACTGGTGTGTCGCCACCGTATTCTCCATCAAGATTAAGCATAAACGGCTCTTCCTGATCTAAAGTTTCAATTCGGAGTTTACTCGTTTTCAGATATTCAACATTGACATCTGACACGTGTTGGCCTCCGTTCATGGCCTGAACTAGCAGACTCAACATATCTAGGATTTTATCTGTCTTTACTAGAATAAGCGTGAAATTGCCATCATCCAGTTTGGTATCAGGTGCGAATTGCTCAAATCCACCAATAGAATTGGTCAAGGCAACAAAGACAAGAGAAACTTCTCCTGTAAAAATTCCCCAATCATGGTAAATACGAACAGGACGGGCTTTGGATTTTGGAAACATCTCGAAGCCTTTAGCAACGTAGGCCAGATAACCCAAACGCGTCTTTAGTTCACTCGGAACACTAAAAGTTAACTCCGTAAGAGCTCCTGCCGCAGCAATATTGATGAAATACTTATCACCAAAGGCACGACCAATATCAATTTGCTTGGTTTCATTTTTAGCAATGATCTTCGCTGCAGCAACTGGATCGCCCATGGGGATTTTCAATGCTCTTGCATAGTCATTGGTAGTTCCAGTAGGAATGATGGCTATCTTTGGACGATGTTCCAGAGGTGCAATTCCATTAACCACTTCATTGATAGTACCATCGCCACCAGCTACCAAAACCAAATCAAATCCAGCTTTTGTAGCTCTTTCTGCTTCTTTCTGGGCTGATAAGTGTTCAGGTTTGGTCTGAAAAGCACTTGTTTCATAGCCTATGCTCTCTAACACTTCTAGAACTTCTGCGATATTTTGCTTGATAATTTCCTGGCCTGAGGTCGGATTATAAATGAGACGTGCGCGTTTTTTTACTTCTTTCATAGCTTACAAACTCTCAAGCCAAGCTTCATCACGAATCTCTATTCCCAGTTCTTGTGCTTTTTGGAGCTTGCTTCCTGCATCTGCTCCTGCTACAACAAGGTCTGTTTTTTTCGACACACTACCAGTAACCTTGGCTCCTAGACTTTCTAATTTATTTTTAGCTTCTGAGCGATTCAAACGCTCTAGCTTTCCTGTCAATACGACAGTTAGACCAGACAAGGCTGCATTTGCTGCAACTGTCTGTCCTTTGTAGTCTAGATTAACACCTGATTCTTTCAATTCCCTTAAAAGGATTTCAGAACCCTCTGTAGCAAAATAGGTCTGTAGGCTTTGAGCAATGACACTCCCCAAACTTTCAATATTTGCAATTTCTTCAGGATTGGCTTGTGCTAGCGATTCGATTGATTGGAAGTTTTGTAAAAGCAACTGACTTGCCTTACTTCCTACATGACGAATCCCCAAACCAAACAAAAGTTTTTCAGCAGAATTTTCTTTGGATGCTTGAATAGCCTGGTAGAGCTTTTGAGCAGATTTTTCCTTGATACCATCCAGCAAAAGCAAATCTTCCACAGTCAAGCGATAAATATCTGCAACATCCTTAACCAAATTGGCAGCAAATAATTTCTCCACGATTGATGGGCCAAGGCCAGAGATATTCATAGCATCACGCGATGCGAAATGCGTCAAACCTTCCTTAATCTGAGCTGGACAACGTGGGTTTATACAACGAAGAGCCACCTCATCTTCAAAGTGTAACAGCTTGCTCTCACAACTTGGACAGTTTGTTGGAATATCTAGTTTCTCCTCTGACACACGCTTAGACTCTACCACTCGTAAAACAGCTGGAATGATATCTCCCGCCTTGTAGACAATGACTGTATCCTCTTTTCGGATATCCTTTTCAGCGATATAGTCTACATTATGAAGCGTTGCACGACTAACTGTTGTACCTGCCAATTGCACCGGAGTAAGATTAGCAGTCGGAGTTACGACACCAGTTCTTCCTACTGTCCAGTCAACAGAAAGCAATTTTGCTTCTTTTTCTTCTGCAGGGAACTTATAAGCGACTGCCCACTTAGGTGCTTTAACTGTAAAACCAAGTTGCTCTTGACCAGCTAGGTCGTTGACCTTAATCACGACACCGTCGATATCATATGGCAATTGGTCTCTTTCTTGACCTACTTCTTGGATAAATTCCCAAACTTCGTCCATGCTATGGGCTAATAGTCGTCTAGGGTTAACCACAAAGCCCAACTGTTCCAGATGATTTAAAACCTTCTCTTGGCTGTCTCTAGTTGAAGGACTTGCTTCCTGATAGAGGAAAGTTGCAAGATTACGCTTAGCTACTACTCCTGTGTCTAACTGGCGAAGGGTTCCTGCAGCAGCATTTCGTGGATTGGCAAATTCTGGCTCCCCGTTTTCTTGACGAGATTGATTGACCTGGTCAAAAGAAGCTCTCGGCATATAACATTCACCACGAACTGTTATATCTATTTTTTCAGATAATGATAAAGGAATGTCTTTCACTCGTTTAAGATTTTCAGTGATGTTTTCACCAATGGAGCCATCACCACGAGTAGCTCCAGCAACAAAAATTCCTTGCCCATAAGTCAAGGAAATCGATAAACCATCAATTTTTAACTCACAGATATAAGTAACTTCATCCAATTCTTTACGAACACGCGCATCAAAGGCATCGAGCTCTTCACGAGAAAAAGCATCCTGCAAACTATAGAGAGGATACTGATGACTATATTTCTCAAATCCATCTAGAATCTTACCGCCAACACGGTGGGTTGGACTATCTGGCAAGACTTGCTCTGGATGAGCTTTTTCTAACTCTACCAGTTCACGATAAAGACGATCATACTCACTATCAGATACAGATGGGTTATCACTTGTATAATACTCTGTCGCATAGCGATTGAGCAACTCAACGAGCTCTTTCATTCTTTCATTCATAAAACCATTTTACCATAAAAAGGACTCTATAAACAATACTCAAGCTCTAAAAAAGAAAATGAGAAGGATATTTCTATCACTTCTCATTTATTTTTATTTTTTACGATTCAAAATAGCATTCAAGACGATGGCTACTGTACTTGCAATAACAATACCATTTGAGAAGAACATTTGTAATTCAGTCGGTAAAGTATTAAAGAGATTGCTTCCGTTTAATCCCACCCCAGCAGAGATAGAAACCGCTGCAATGAGGAAGTTGTGTTCATTGTGTTCGAAGTCTACACGCGCCAAGATTTGCATCCCTTGGAGCGAAACAAAACCAAACATAACGAGCATTGCTCCACCTAGAACAGGGCTAGGAATAATCTGAGCCAAGGCACCAAACTTAGGCAAGAGACCAAGTAAGATGAGGAAACCACCAGCGTAGTAGATCGGTAAACGTGTACGAATACCTGAAAGCTTCACCAAACCTACGTTTTGTGAAAATCCTGTATAAGGGAAGGTGTTGAAAAGTCCACCAAGTAACACAGCAAGACCTTCAGCGCGATAACCATTACGGAGACGAGTGCTATCGATTGGATCTTTAGTAATATCAGAAAGGGCAAGATATACACCAGTTGATTCTACCATTGATACAGTAGCGATGATACACATCATTACAATAGAAGAAATCTCAAATTGTGGAGCACCAAAGTAGAATGGAGTTGGGATATGAACAAGTGGAGCTTCTGCTACTGGAGAGAAATCAACCAAGCCCATAGTCGCAGCGATGATAGTACCTGCAATCAAACCAATCAAAATAGAAATAGATTTAATGAATCCTTTTGTAAAGATATTAACCAAGAGAATGATAAGAATAGTGATTGTTGCTAATGCTAAACTTTGTCCAGTTGGTTTTTCGACGTTATTTCCCATATTCCCAATAGCTACTGGAATCAAGGTCAATCCGATTGTTGTAATGACAGAACCCGTTACGATTGAAGGGAACAGATTAGCAATCTTAGAAAATACGCCTGCTACAAGAACGACATAAATACCAGAAGCAATCAAGGCACCAAACATAGCACCACTACCGTGACTTTGTCCAATCATAATAAGTGGAGCAACAGACTGAAAGGCCACACCCAGAACAACCGGTAAACCGACACCGAAATATTTATTTAATTGTAACTGCAATAGAGTTGCAACACCACACATAAAGATATCTGTAGAGATAAGGTATGTCAGTTGTTGTGGCGAGTAACCTAGGGCACCTGCAATCATGATTGGTACCAGGATTGAACCTGAGTACATGGCAAGTAAGTGTTGCAAGCCCAATACGGCCGCTTTTGAGTGGTTTTCTTTTTGATTCATTAGATGTCTGCCTCCTTGAAGATAACTCTTCCATTTTCAAAACGCTCTAAGCGAGCAAGTGATACTACCTGATGACCTGATTTTTCTAACAGTTCACGACCATCTTGGAAAGATTTTTCAATCACAATTCCGACGGCCTCGACTGTAGCACCAGCTTGTTCGATAATCTGAATCAAACCTTTAGCTGCTTGACCATTAGCCAAGAAATCATCAATAATTAATACTTTATCTCCTGGAGATAAGAACTTCCCTGCAATGGATACGGTACTAGTTACTTGTTTAGTGAAAGAATAAACCTCAGCAGTTAAAATTCCTTCATTCATGGTAATATTTTTTGCCTTCTTAGCAAAAATCATAGGTACATCTAATTGTTCTGCAACATATAGAGCTGGAGCAATTCCAGATGCTTCAATGGTTACGACTTTGGTAATACCTGCAATTTTAAAATATTCTGCAAAGGTGCGACCAATCTCGCGCATTAACTTATAATCAACTTGGTGAGTTAAGAAAGAATCCACCTTAAGAATATTCTCACCTAGAATATTCCCATCTTTTAAAATACGTTCCTCTAGTAATTTCACAATAACCTCCGAAATAAAAAGGGACTTACATAGTAAGCCCCTTAGAAAGATTGAAACAGATATCCCTGCTTCTTTTATCTCTCTTCGACTTACTCATTGTTAGGTATTTACGGTACCTTGTAGAAACGCCACGCCAATTCGCGGCATAAATAAGTAATCATATTTTTAGTGAGCATCTCCATTCCAGATAGAGTTCTTCACAATCACATAATCTACATGTCTAAGATCAGCTACCTTTCGACCTCCAGCGTAAGAAATCGAACTTTGCAAATCTTGTTCCATCTCAGTTAGGGTATCTTGTAAATGTCCTTTGGCAGGAAGAAGAATTTTCTTACCTTCGACATTCTTATAGGCACCTTTTTGGTATTCTGAAGCGGAACCATAGTATTCTTTAAATTGTTTACCATCGACTTCGACAGTTTTACCAGGGCTTTCGATATGGCCTGCAAATAAAGAACCAATCATAACCATACTTGCACCAAAGCGGATTGACTTGGCAATATCTCCGTGTGTACGGATACCACCATCGGCAATAATCGGTTTACGCGCAGCTTTAGCACACCAGCGAAGGGCCGCTAACTGCCATCCACCAGTACCAAAACCTGTTTTTACTTTAGTGATACAAACCTTCCCTGGACCGATTCCAACCTTAGTCGCATCCGCACCAGCATTTTCAAGTTCACGCACAGCTTCTGGAGTCCCAACGTTACCAGCGATTACAAAAGTCTCTGGCAATTCTTTCTTGATGTGCTGAATCATAGAAATCACGCTGTCAGCATGACCATGAGCGATATCAATAGTGATGTACTCTGGTGCATCAGCCTTTAATTGACTAACAAAGTCATACTCGTAATCTTTAACACCAACAGAGATAGAAGCAATCAAACCTTTCTCATGCATGCGTTTCACAAAAGGAATGCGTCCAGCTTCATCGAAGCGATGCATGATATAGAAATAACCACCTTTTGCAAGTTGTTCTGCAACATCTTCATCCAAGATAGTCTGCATATTAGAAGGAACAACTGGCAACTTAAAGGTATGTTTCCCCAAGGTCACATGTGTATCAGCTTCTGCTCGACTTTGAAGGACACACTTATTTGGGATTAGCTGAATATCTTCATAGTCAAAGATTGGAAATTCGTTTAACATATATCTCTCATTTCTCTTCTTTAGACTTTCCTAAAGTTAGGAATAGCCTCGTCTTTTCCAGACAATTACTCTAACAAGTTTACAATAATGTCCGTTTTTTGTCAATTATTATGACCGAAAACAAATAATGTTCGTTTTTTTCGTTTTCAATCAAGGAGATAACTAGACATTTACCCTGTATTTGTCTTACCTTTTAAATCCCTGCTGAGATTTTCGATAAATACTTTTTCAAAGGACTCCATCTTCCTGACAAAATCTTGATAGCTTTCAGCTTGTCCAGGGACTTGGATAGAACATTTCTTCAACAAGGCTCCATAACCTGCTAGCTTACCTATCTCATTATCAACTACCTTTTCCTTGCTTGGAAAAACAAGCCCAGCCTGCTCAGCTTTTAAAATATAAGAATAAGAAATCAGCTGGAACAAGTCTTCACGATTGATTCCCTTTTCAGTCAATTCCAGTTTTTTGTATTTAGCATCTAAAACGATTTTTAACTCTTTATGATAAAAATCTGGAAATATTTTTCTTTCACGATTAGAAAATACTGAAATACCATCCGTCTTATCCTTATTTCTAGGATGGATGAACTCTTTTGGCAACAAAGTATGAACATACTCTTCCCAAAGCCAAGCAACATCAAAAAGAATACCATGGATTTTTTGCTCTTGGTATCCTAAACCATGCTCTTCTCTATTTAGGATCATCAGGCAAAGCTCTTGCAATTTTCTGTACTCTCGAAAGTAGGCATGACGAAGAGGTTTGGTTTGATTTAGTCTGATAATCTTAGCTCGATCAGCTAGTTTATAAGATGGGGTTACTCGCACGATTTCTGCCACATTTTCACGACTAATAGAGAGATTATCAAGAACTCCTCTCCCTATACTTTTCTGATTCTTCATGAATTCAATAGTGTGACGGATCAGCTGTATAAGGGGATTATCATAGGTAAACTCTCTAGCGAGAGAGAAATTACACTAAAAAGCATAAATCTCTAAAAATAAACATATATATAAATATGTCCATTTTGTTAAGAAAACGATTGCATTAGATTTTTATTTCTGCTAGAATATTTTTATCCCGAGAAAGCGCATTCAAGAGATAATAAAATGAAATAATAAACTAGGAGCTTTATATGATTCAAAATAATCTTGAAAAAGGTTTTCGTTATTCTATCCGAAAACGTAGCATTGGTGTCTGTGGTGTTGTTATTGCAACTTTTTTATTAAGTACAGCTTCGATTATTCAAAATAATACTGTAAAAGCTACTGAACCCCCAATTTCAAGTAGTTCTAATCCAAAAACAGAACCTACAGTAAACGAACAAGAAAGTACTCCAAACCTCAATTCAAAAACCGAAGAAAAAGATGCCACTACTGTAACTGAAGCACCAAAAGCAGATGTTATGGAAAACCTCATGAGATCTACTAATCAGGCCGATAAGGACTTGAATAAATATCTTTTCGGATTAAACTACAACAAAATTGATATTTTAACTCGTAGAGGTGAAGCAATCGAAAATTATTCAAATACATCTTCAAAACAACAAGGAAATGAATTTGTTGTAATTGAAAAAGTGAAAAAGAGTATTTCTAATAATTCAGCTGATGTTTCAATTAACGGTAATGGCAACATCTTCTTAGGCGCTTTGTTCCGAGCAGATCAAGGGTTATTAGAAAATAACCCTCAACTTGTTAGCATTGATAGAAAACAGGGTAGAATCAGCGTTGACCTTCCAGGAATGGCTGGAGCAGATAGTTATACAGATGCAAATCCTACAGTCAGTGGTATGCAGGAAGGAATTAACACTCTGGTAAATAGATGGAATGCCAATTATGCATCAAGTAATCCTGCACCTGCCCGTATGCAATACGATTCTACTTCAGCATATAGTATGAATCAACTAAAAGCAAAATTTGGTAGCAACTTTGAAAAAATTGGGGTTGATTTAAAAATTGACTTTGAAGCTGCACAAAAAGGTGAAAAACAAATTGAAGTTGTCGACTTTAAACAAATTTACTTTACCGCTAACTTTGATGCACCAAAAAATCCTGGAGATGTCTTTGGTGATAATGTAACAGTCAACGATTTACAAGATCGCGGCTTGGATGAACAAACACCTCCTGTTTATGTTTCTAGTATGTCTTATGGCCGTCAAATGTATGTTAAATTTGAAACAACAAGTACAAGTACAGAACTTAAAGCAGCTATAAATGCTGTCATTAAAGGTGTGCCTATTAACCCTGAATCTGAATGGGCTCGTGTTTTGAAAAATACTTCTGTAACAGCTGTTATTGTTGGCGGTAACGCTGATGGCGCTGCTCGAGTAGTTACTGGAACACCTGAGGATCTTAAAAAATTAATTCAAGAAGGAGCTAATTTTAGTACACAAGATCCTGCAGTCCCTATTTCTTATAAAACTGCCTTTTTAAGAGATAATCAAGTTGCAACAATCCAAAACAGTACTGATTATATTGAAACTAAAATTACCTCTTACAAGAATGGCTATCTCAATTTGCAACATAAGGGTGGGTATGTCGCTCGTTACTACGTTTACTGGGACGAAGTCACATATGACGAAAATGGAATTGAAAGCATCCGATCTCGTGAATGGGAAGATAATGGAAAAAATAGAACTGCTGGTTTCCAAACTGAACTACAATTTAGAGGAAACGTTCGCAATCTTCGCGTAAAAATTCAAGAAAAAACAGGTCTTGCTTGGGAACCTTGGAGAACAGTTTATAATCGTACAGAATTGCCTTTAGTTCAAAAACGCACTATTATCAATTCAGGAACAACACTAAAACCAAAATATAGTGAACAAGTCGAAAACAACTAATAAAATGGTTAAACTACAGAGTATCATTATTCATCAAGTATCATTTTTGAAACTTTCTGAAATTTAAGATAACTCTATCCTATAACTTATACATACAATAAAAGGAAAACATCTTTTCATGAGATGCTTTCCTTTTTGTTTTTGAGGTTCTTAATCCAATTAACTCAACTTATCGCAATTTAATACTCATTTAAAATCAAAAAGAGGAGAAATGTTACTGTATAAACAAACATATTAAAGTTTTTGTTAGAAACTCATTACTTGCTTGCCCTGAATATAGTATGGTTCATTGATTGGCTGGTAAATTTACAAGTTTATACTTGTGTTACGATGTTTCTTAAGCCATCTATCAACAAAAAAGAACTTTGATTTTAACTGTGTATGAATACTTTTAAAAAATCTGTTTTTATCGATAATGACTAAACCACACTTCTTCTACATCCTAATAATACTCACCTTGACGGTAGTCCCATGAGTTAAAAGTGTCTGACAGATGCATCATGATTTTATCAATGTCAAGCCCTTTACGGATAACAACTGGTGCTGGTGAGGTTGATCGTGCTCCTCCTTGTTCTGGGATGAGTTTGCCATCTTTATCGACCATAGAGACCATCACACCTTGCTCGTATCGTGTTTCAATCGTTTTGTCAGGCTGGATAGATGCCACATAGTCGTCCGCCTCGATAACAAGGTCCACTGCTCCTTCGATGCGTTCTCCAATTCCTTCTACCTTACCTCTATTTCCTTTTCCAGATGGGTTAGCTGATGAGGCATAAACCATCTTGCCTTCTTCCCAAAGTTTGGCAGCCAATTGTTCACCTGCTTTCCCGAACTTGATAACAAAACAACTAGTACCACGCACGTCAGTCATGAGTTCTTCACGGCCATCACCGTATGCTTTCAATTTCTCAAAGGCTTCTGGTTTCCATGGGAGGATACAACCTAGAAGAATGTCTTCGTCCCAATGTTTTTGGTAGAAGGCTTCAATTTCTGGATTGAGTTGTGCTAAAGCGCGAAGCTCATCCATGCTACCACAGAGAACGACACCTGGTTTGTTACGGTTACGTTCTTTGGCTGCAAACTTACGCTCAAGACCTGCCTTGTCGCTGGTCATGATAATGTAACCAACTTTGGTAGGGCAAACGATACATCCGCCCTCACCTTTTAAAATGTCATAGCCTTCTTGTGAAAGTGTTCCGTTCCATTGAATGTGTTTTGTCATAATTCTATTTCCTTTTCTAATTTTCTTCTAATCCTGCCAGTAGGCTGGGCGTTGTTTTTCATAAGCAGCAATCAAGTCTTCATACTGCATAGTAATACCGATATCATCCAAACCATTTAAGAGCTTGTGTTTCCATTCGCTATCGATTTCAAAGGAGAATTCTCCGACTGGTGAGATGATTATTTGTTGTTCCAAGTCCACAGTTACCTGGTCGCTTGGTTTCAATTGGGCGAGTTTTTCTCTAACTTCCCTTGGCTGAACAATTGGCAACATGCCATTATTGAGTTCATTATTGTAATGAATGTCACCAAAAGATCCTGCAATTACGACCTTAAAGCCATAATCTGCTAATGCCCAAGCTGCGTGCTCCCTCGAAGAACCAGCCCCAAAGTTATCTCCCGTGATAAGGATAGTAGCCTTACGGTAGTCTGGCCGATTAAAGACAAAGTCTGGATCCTCAGTATACTTGTCATCCAAATAACGCCAAGCATACATGAGGTATTTGCCAAAACCTTTCTTGTCAATTAACTTCAGAAACTGTTTGGGAAGAATTTGGTCGGTATCGATATTGTCATTCATCAGAGGAACGGTCGTTCCCGTATAAACTGTAAATTTTTCCATATCCTCTCCTTACTGGGCTTCTGACATTTGTCGAACATCTACGAAGCGCCCTGCAATAGCTGCTGCTGCTGCCATTGCTGGACTGCAGAGGTGTGTTTTAGCACCAAAACCTTGTCTGTCTTCAAAGTTGCGGTTACTGGTTGAGGCACAGTGCACGCCATCTGGTACTTTATCAGGATTCATTCCAAGACACATAGAACACCCTGGATCTCTCCACTCAAAGCCAGCATCTTGGAAAACCTTATCCAAGCCCAACTTTTCAGCAGCTCGTTTGACTGGTCGAGAACCAGGTACCACAATAGCTGTTAAGTTAGGGGCAATCTTCTTCCCTTCGACAAATCGAGCTGCCAGTTGTAAATCACTGAGACGAGCATTTGTACAAGAGCCAATAAAGACATAGCCTAGTTGGATATCTGCTGGTTTCTGACCTGGTTGTAAATCCATGTAATGATAAGCACGTTCATCATTCATATCCTTTATTTCTGGGAAGCTACTATCAAAGTCAACACCCATAGCAGGACTGGTTCCCCAAGTCACCATAGGAGCCAATTCAGAGACATCCATTCGGATAACCTTGTCATAAACGGCATCGTCGTCGCTAATAAGCCTTTTCCAATCAGCTACTGCCGCATCAAAATCCTTGGGAACACACTCTCGCCCCTTCAAATAATCATAAGTCCTCTGATCTGGATTCATAATTCCCATTTTGGAACCAAATTCGATGGACATATTGCAGATAGTCATACACTCTTCCATGCTAAGTGCATCAATGGCCTGACCTCGATACTCCACCACGTAGCCAACACCACAAGCGACACCGTATTTGGCAATCAAAGCTAGAATGAAATCTTTGGCATAAACCCCTTTTTGAGGAACTCCTGTGAATTCCACCAACATTTTCTTGGGTTTAACCTGCCAAATGGTTTGGGTTGCAAAGACATGTTCAACCTCACTGGTTCCAATACCGAAGGCAATCGCTCCAAAAGCTCCGTGAGTTGCAGTATGGCTATCACCACAGACGATAAATTTTCCTGGTTGTGTTCTTCCTGTTTCTGGACCAACCATATGAACGATACCTTGCTTTTCTGAACCGTGGGCAGTATGTTCAATTCCAAACTCTTCAACATTTTCAGCTAACTTATCAATCTGTGCTTTGGAGATTACATCTCGAATATCGTAGATATTGACAGTTGGAACATTGTGGTCAAAGGTCCCAAATGTTAAATCGGGTCGTCTCAATCTACGTCCTGCATCTCGCAATCCTTGAAAAGCTTGAGGACTGGTCACCTCGTGAATATAATGTTGATCTACATACATGAGTTGAGGCTGCCCTTCTTCTCCTGTAATCACATGGAGGTCCCATAATTTATCAAAAATTGATTTTCCTGCCATCCATTACCTCCAAATAAAATATAAGGCTACTAGCGTGGTCACCATTCCTAGAAACCAAACTGTTTTAAAATACCATTTTCTAGTCTTGTGATGAAAAACGATTCCTGCTAGACAGGCACCAAAACCACCACAAGCAAAGGCTAAAATGAGTAAGATTTTCTCTGGGATGCGCCAAGCTCTTCTCCTTGCCTTGAATTTGTCAATGCCATATATCAAGAAAATAATGAGATTCCAAATCAGGAGGGCAAAAGTAATTCCTTCGTTTAGTTTCATAGTCTTGCGATAATGGCTTCCGTCATTTCCTTGGTCGAAGCCTGTCCTCCTATATCTCTCGTTAAAATTCCTACTGCTAAAGTTGCTTCAACAGCATCTTCGATACGCTTTGCATCATCATATCGTCCAAAACTATCACGCAACATCATAGCAACTGATAAAATCATGGAAATAGGATTGGCAATACCTAGACCTGCGATATCAGGCGCTGAACCATGAATGGGTTCATAGAGGCTTGGCCCTTTCTCAGAGTGACTGGCTGATGGCATAACTCCAAGTGTACCAGATAGAACACTTGACTCATCCGAGAGGATGTCCCCGAAAAGATTCTCTGTCACGATAACATCAAATTTGGATGGATTTGTAATCATGAGCATGGCAGCCGAGTCGACCAGCTGGTGCTCCAGGGTTACATCGGGATAATCTTTCGCGACTTCTTCAGCCACTTTCCTCCAAAGTTTTGATGTTGCCAAAACATTTTGCTTATCAATACTGGTAAGGATTTTTCTCCGACTTCTTGCAATTTCAAAGGCCTTGCGAATAATCCGCTCTACTTCCTCATAACTATAATCATTGATATCACGCGCTTTTCGGTCTTCAAGGATATGATCACCAAAGTAAATCCCACCTATCAACTCACGTACTACAACAAAGTCAACACCAGCAATTCGTTCAGGTTTGAGAGGCGATAAGTGCTTAAGACTCTCAAAAATTTTAACTGGACGAATATTAGCATAGAGATTGAGTTCCTTTCGGAGTGCCAAAAGCCCTTGTTCGGGTCGAACTGTAGCATCATCATACTGAGGACTACCAATTGCAGCGAGTAGAATAGCATCCGCTTCTCTAGAAGCCTTGAGCGTTTCGTCTGGCAAGGGATGTCCTGTAACATCAATACCTGCACCTCCAAAAGGTCGTCTGTCTATTTCATAATCAAAGCCTGTTTTTTTAGCTATAGCTTCCAGAACCTCTAACCCAGCCTCCATGATTTCTGGGCCGATTCCATCCCCTGCTAGAGCTACTATTTTCTTTGTCATAGCCTTCTCCTTTACACACTAGGCATGTCACGATAGGAAACACTGCGTCCCATCTCACCAGCATTCTCTTTTTGAACAAAGGTATTGGCATTGATGTAGGCAATAGCCGAAGCCTTCAACACATCAAAGTCAAGACCTGCTGCGTTAAAGATGGTTTCTGTATCTCTATTTTCAACAGTGACCAAGACCCGAGCTTGAGCATCGATTCCATCTGTCACAGCGTCAATAGTGTAGGACACCAAGCGAACGGATTGATTGAAGAATTTGTCGATAGCATTGAAGATAGCTTCAACAGAACCTTGTCCTGTTGCATTAAATTCGACTTTCTCGCCATCCATGTTGGCTAGGCTAACGAGCGCTTCGATATCATTATCCGCATGAGTTTGCAGTTGTAAATCATCAAAGTGGAAGCCTTCTGGATTTTCAACCATGGTTCCAGCTACCAGCGCACGAATATCTGCATCTGTGATTTCTTGTTTCTTGTCTGCCAACGCCTTGAACTTAGCAAAGAGTGGCTTGATATCCTCTTCTGTAAAATCTAGTGCCAATTCTCTTAGTTTCTCAACAAAGGCATGGCGACCAGACAATTTTCCAAGTGGAAGACTATTACTCTTGACACCAACCAATTCAGGGGTGATGATCTCATAAGTGAGAGGATTTTTAAGAACTCCGTCTTGGTGAATACCAGATTCGTGAGAGAAGGCATTGCCACCGATCACAGCCTTATTTTTAGGAACTGGAATACCTGAGAAGCGAGAAACCATTTCAGAAGTATTGATGGTTTCATTTAGGACAATACTGGTTACTGCTTGATAGTAATCTTGGCGAATATTGAGAGCAACTGCAATTTCTTCCAAAGCAGCATTACCAGCTCGCTCACCAATACCGTTGATAGTCCCTTCAACACGTCCTGCACCATTCTTGACAGCAGCAAGGCTATTAGCCACTGCCATTCCAAGGTCATCGTGACAGTGAGGCGAATAGATAATCTGACGATCCGTCTTGACATTTTCAATCAAGTATTTGAAGATAGCTCCGTACTCTTCTGGAGTGGTGAATCCAACCGTATCAGGAATATTGATATAAGACGCCCCTGCATCAACCGCTGTTTGAACAACTTGCAAGAGGAAATACAACTCTGTTCTAGTCGCATCCTCAGGAGAGAATTCGACTATCTCAAACTTAGAACGGGCATAAGAAACGTGCTCCTTAATAGCTTCCAAAATCTCTTCCTTGCTCTTATTGAGCTTATACTTGCGGTGAATGGGACTGGTAGCAATAAAGACGTGCACTTGTGGATACTTGGCGTCCTTGAGGGCCTCATAACAAGCATCAATATCAGACTTGACAGAGCGTGCCAAACCAGTCACCGCCGTTTTCTTCAAGACCTTAGCAATCTCCTGCACTGCCGTAAATGAGTCTGGGCTAGCCGCTGGAAAACCAGCTTCAATTGCCGAAATTCCCCATTTTTCCAGTTGTCTCGCAATGGCAATCTTTTCCTTAATAGAAAAATTAACACCTGGTGTCTGCTCACCATCTCGAAGGCTAGTATCTAGAAATTCAACTGTTCTCATAAGATTTCCCCTTTTCTAAATTTGGTTTTAAAAAAACATCTCGCTCGGAGTTCCAAGCGAGATGTTGATTTACTCCCGCTTGGTAAGCCAAACAGGACTAATGCTTCTGCACTAGCCCGAGTACCTCAACAACAAAGCAAATTGATTAAACTTAGCTGTTTTCATGCTTGACTTTCTCCTTCGTTTGATATCTTGTTTAGTATTTTAGCATATGAAAAAACACATGTCAAGAAAAAATCCAATATTTTCTGAAAATTTCTTTAGTAAAGAATATTTTGCTAATTGAAAGTATTTGAAAACTCAAATATGTTTATTTATTTCTTAGAAGTCAAAAACCAACTTCTCTCAAATAATTCAAGCACCTTTTCGTCAGTTAGAGTGTCATCGAGTGGAAGACTAATCCAGTAGCGCTTGTTCATATGAAAGGCTGGATAAATCCCTTTTTTTACCAACAAATCAGATACTTGATCATGTTTGAGATTGACTATTTCCACTAATCCTTCTCTGCCCTTTTCAAGCTTATCCCAAGAAATCTTCATAAGAACCGCATACCACTTCTGATTATTTTCATGGCGTAAAATCGCAGTATCAGGAGATTTCTCCCATAAGTATTCTAATTGATTTTCATACTTTTCTTGAACACGAGTCATGATTCTCTTGGTCTGAGGATAGATAAAATCCTGCACATCAAAACAAGACTTTCGGATTTCATAAAGAACTTCTAAGCAGGCTTCACGGACACTTCCTACAAATGTCCCTCTCATACTGGTCATATGAACTTGAGGATAGAGATCCCCAGTTTCTTGGTCATAAACTTGAAAACCTAAGACTCCATCCTCAACTGTAAGCATCATGAGAAAGTCTCCCTGCAAGATAGTCGAACTATGGATCCATACGCCTTGATTTTCTACAAATCCATACTCTTTAGCCTTTTTACTGTTAAATTGGTAGGCCTTAAAAATTTCAAACATAAGCGAAAACTGCTACCATAAGCTAGCAGTTCCTTTCTATTTTTTAAAAGACAACCTTAGTTCCATGTAATTGTGTCACGCCCAGTTGGTCAATAAAGGTTTGACGGTTGTCCATGTCAATCCCCCCACCTGGTAAAATTTCAATTTTTCCTGCAGCGTGTTCTAGAATTCTATGATAGTGAGCAAAGCGTTTCTCTAACGAGTCGCCAGATACACCAGCTCGAGCGAGGATGCGTGTTACACCAGCCTGGCTGAGCCAATCAATGGCTTCCAACTGATCTTCATCGCTCAAATCATCGAAAGCCATATGGAAGACAATCTCCATACCTTTAGATGCTGCAATTAATTTTTCAAGGTTGGCCTTATCCAATTTCTTATCAGCAGTCAATGCACCAAAGACAACGCCTTGGCTTCCTGCTTGAGCAGTTAGAGCAATATCCTCAAGCATGATAGCAACTTCTAAATCATTGTAGACAAAATCACCACCACGCGGGCGAATCATAGTCATAATGTTCGTATCGTAGTCGGCCGCCAGTTCCACAGCTGCCTTTGTCACTCCGTAGCTTGGAGTTGTTCCACCAACTGCTAGATTATCACAGAGCTCGATGCGACGAGCTCCTGCCTGCATAGCTTTTTCAAGCAAGGTCACATTTTCAGCACAAAATTCGTAAATCATTTGATTCTCCTTGAGTATTACTTTGAATTTATTATATCATATTGTTGTGAATATGTTTTTATTTTTATCAAGGGAAATCGTTACTTATTAAAGCTATTCTTTATCAGGAATCACCTTAAAAAGATAGTAAGTAATAAAGATGGTTAAACATCCCAAACCGATTTTGACTGGTAAAAGAGGCGCAAAATAAATGGAAATTCCCATCAAGATATAAATAGATACAATAATCTTTTTTTTACGTTCACGCGCAATAGACTTGGTCTCACGAAAGTCCGCAACATAAGTCTGGTAAAGTTTGGTATGATAAAGCCAATCTTCAAAACGCTTGGAACTTCTGGAAAAACAAGCAATAGACAACAGAAGAAAAGGAGTCGTAGGCAACAAGGGCAAGACAACTCCAACAATAGCCAGAGCTAATGACAGAAATCCAATAATCAGATAAATAATACGCATAACTTCTCCTAGTTTAAAATAATCAACTACTAGTTTCCCACAAAGTAAGGAATTTTGTCAAGCCTTTACTAAAAAGAGCCTGAAATTTACTTTCAGGACTCATTTTTTATTTGATTTTTTCTTCTTCGTAATCACCATTGCTACAAACGATTTGCTTACCGCCACCACGGACCTTTTTCTCCATGAGGAAGTTTCCACATTTCGGACAATCTCGCCCTACAGGCTTGTCCCAAGAAGTGAATTCACACTCTGGATAGCGATTGCAACCATAGAAGATACGATTACGCTTAGTTTTTCGTTCAATAATTTGTCCTTGATGACAGCTTGGACACTCAACACCAATCTCTTTCACGATAGCCTGTGTATGACGGCAATCTGGGAAATTGCTACAAGCATAAAACTTACCAAAACGACCAAGTTTAATGACCATCGGACTACCACACTCTTCACAATCAAATCCTGCTGGCTCATCCTTGATTTGGATTTTTTCCATTTCCTCTTCGGCTTTGGCAACCTCTTTAGAGAAGGGTTTGTAAAATTCATCAATGACTCGTTGCCATTGTTCTTTTCCGACCTCGACATTATCAAGTTTTCTTTCCATTTCAGCTGTAAAAGTCACATTGACAATGTCAGGGAAGTACTCAACAATCAGTTTATTGACAATTTCTCCCAACTCTGTCGGTTCAAAACGCTTGGCTGCCAAACGCACATAATAGCGCTTTTGAATAGTTTCAATGGTAGGTGCATAAGTCGATGGACGTCCAACCCCATTTTCTTCCAAGGTCTTAATCAGTGTTGCTTCCGAATATCGGGCTGGGGGTTGAGTGAAGTGCTGCTCAGGTTTACTATTGACCTGTTTGACCACATCACCAACTGCCATGTCCGGCAACATCTTATTCTTATCTGAGTCATTGTAAATGGCCAAGTAACCATCAAACTTAACTTGACTACCATTTGCTGCAAATTGAACTCCATTTTGAGAGAGCTTAACAGCCATGGTATCAAAGATGGCACCAGTCATCTGACTCGCTACAAAACGGTTCCAGATAAGGGTATAGAGTTTTAGTTGGTCTTTGTCTAAGTATTTAGCAATTTTTTCTGGCGTGTTAAAGACACTTGATGGACGAATAGCCTCATGGGCATCTTGAGCACCAGTAGCATTTTTGACCTTGCTACCATGCTTAGAATACTTACTACCAAAACGTTCATTGATGTAGCTTGCAGCTTCATTTTGTGCAACTGGACTGATACGAGTCGAGTCTGTACGCATATAGGTGATCAAACCTTGGACACCCGTACCAATATTAATCCCTTCATAGAGTTGTTGGGCAACCATCATGGTCTTTCGAGTACGGAAATTGATTTTATTAGCTGCATCCATCTGCATAGTTGAGGTAGTATAAGGTAGTGGAGCATTACGCTTGCGCTCTTTTTTATCTACCTGATCCACTGTAAAGTCTTTGCTGGATAGGTGAGACAAGACTTCTTTGACTTCTTCATTACTAGTCAATTTCATCTTCTTGCCATTCATTCCATAGAAAGATGCTTGGAATTGCTTAGTCCCCTTTTTGAAGACTCCATCAATAGTCCAATATTCTTCTGGTTGAAAAGCATTGATCTCATTTTCACGGTCAATGATTAACTTGAGCGCAACAGACTGAACACGGCCAGCTGATAAGCCCTTCTTAACCTTTTTCCATAAAATTGGTGAGATAGAATAACCTACCAAGCGGTCCAATACACGACGAGCTTGTTGGGCATCCACCAAATCCATGTCAATCTTACGAGGTTCTTTAAAAGCATTTTTTACTGCATCTTTTGTAATCTCGTTGAAAACAACACGGTTAGCATCATTTTCATCAAGATTCAGAATATGAGCTAAATGCCAAGAAATAGCTTCTCCTTCGCGGTCCGGGTCACTTGCGAGAAAGACTTTACTGGATTTTTTAGCTTCTTTTTTCAAGTCATTGATCAGAGGACCTTTCCCACGAATATTGATATATTGGGGTTCATAATTATTTTCTACATCGACTGACATACTGGATTTTTTCAAATCACGAATATGACCAACACTGGCTAAAACCTTATAATTTCTACCCAGGTATTTCTCAATCGTTTTAGCCTTTGCAGGCGACTCCACGATTACTAGATTTTTTTTAACTATTGATTTTTTTTTCTTTGTTGCCGTAGCCACAGTATCACACCTTTTCAAAGTAATAAACTTTATAAAGTGTAAACCATTTTTAAAAACCTGTCAAGACTTAACTCTTATATATAGAAGAAAAGTTTAACCGATAAAACCTTGCTAGTTCTTAAAATTCAAATTCTGCTAGCACATCCTGACCACTCGAAACAAGTTTTGCACCTTCTTGAACCAAGTGATGACAACCATCTGAACGACCATCTAAAATGCTACCTGGAATAGCAAAAACATCTCTTCCTTCTTCCATAGCTCGCTCACAGGTAATCAAACTACCAGATCTCATCTTTGCCTCAGCAACGATAACACCCATACATAGGCCAGCAATAATCCGATTTCGTGCTGGAAAGTGATATTTCAAAGGTTCTTCACCCGGTCCATATTCACTCAGTAGCAAATGATATTCACCGATGTAGTCCTGCAGTCGTTTATTAGATCGAGGATAATAGACATCCAAGCCAGTCCCTATAACTGCAATAGTTTTTCCACCACCTTGAAGAATAGACATATGCGCTGCAGTATCAATCCCTCTAGCAAGCCCACTCACAATCACCAGCTCATTCTCCAGTTCTTCAATAATCTTACGGACTGATTTTGTCCCTGTTTGACTACAAGAGCGACTGCCCACAACTGCAATCTTAGGCAACTTTAAGAGATTTAAATCGCCCTTATAAAATAACAATACTGGAGCATCATAGATTTCACTGAGAGCAAATGGATAGACATCGTCTAGGATGGAAAAAGAGGGAAATTTTTCAAAGTCACTTCTTAATCGCTCCATACTTTCAAAGGTGAGTTTATGGTAACGTTCCATAAAAACCACTGGATTTCGACACTCAGATGCTTCTGCTATCGTTTCTAGGGGTAATTCTTGATCATAGATTTCTCCATATTGAAGTACCTTTAGAACTTGTTGATTACTTAGACCTGCTTGTTTTAACTTATAAATCTCAAAATTATCAATCTTAATTTTCATGATAGACTCCTTATTTTTCTCTCTATCTATTTATTCGTAAAAAAAGAAAAAAACTTCCCAACAAATTGACTTGTTTAGGAAGTTTCTATTATTAATAATGAAAATTTTAGTAATCAGGACGAAGAACTCCGGTGACAGTTGCCTTGGTTGCTTCGTAATCCCCATCAATAACAACCTTGATAATGCGTTTAGCATCCTCTTCAGGCGCAGGAACCAAAGGTAGACGAGTTGGCCCTGCTTCGAATCCCATATAGTTGAGTACTGCCTTAACAGGTGCCGGACTTGGGTATGAGAAGAGAGCATTAACTTTAGGAATAAATTTACGTTGAATAGCTGCCGCTTTCTTCATATCACTTTCTTCGATTGCAGTGAACATTTCATGCATCTCATCCCCATTTGTGTGGGAAGCAACAGATATAACTCCGTCTGCACCAAGGTTCATAGCATGGAAGGCATCTCCATCCTCACCAGTGTATACCAAGAATTCTTCTGGCTTATGCTCAATCAAGTAAGCCATATTGGCAAGGCTGGTACATTCCTTAACACCAATGATATTTGGATGTTCCGCCAAACGAAGTAAGGTATCTGGAGTCATTTCTACAACTACACGACCTGGAATGTTATAGATAATGATAGGTAAATCAGATGCATCTGCAATAGCTTTAAAGTGTTGATACATACCTTCTTGAGATGGTTTATTGTAGTAAGGAACAATCGCAAGACCAGCCGCAAAACCGCCAAACTCTGCTACCTCCTTGACGAACTCAATAGAGTCTCGTGTATCATTGGTACCAACACCAGCGATTAAAGGAACACGGCCATTGACAACCTTTTGAACAGCTGCAAACAACTGCAACTCCTCATCGTGAGTTAGAGTCGGACTCTCAGCAGTTGTTCCTGCTAGGAGAATTCCGTCTGTATGATGTGCTAATAAATGTTCAATCAACTTTGGAATGGCATCGAAATTGATTGACCCATCTTCATGAAAAGGAGTAATAAAGGCCGTGATAATTTTACAATCTTTTAAATCTTGATAAGACATACAAAACACCTCTCTATTTTAAAGAAGGAGTTCAAATGAACTCCTACACATTATTTCAATTCAAATTTTAATTCAGCTGTTGGGCGTACTAGACCACGTTCGTGAAGTGTTTCTGCGATTTGAACTGAGTTCCAAGCTGCACCTTTAAGAAGATTATCAGATACTACCCACATATGAATACCTTTTTCTGCATCCAAGTCTTTACGGATACGTCCAACGAAGGTATCACGTGAACCAACAGCATTTACTGCTTGAGGATAGATTTGGTGAGCAACATCATCTTCAAGAACCGCACCTGGGAAGGCAGCAATAGCTGCTTTCACTTCTTCGATTGGTGCTACTTCTTTTGTTTCAATATAGACTGACTCAGAGTGAGCTGACAAAACTGGAATACGTACACATGTTGCTGATACGGCAATGCTATCGTCTTCCATGATTTTCTTGGTTTCATTGGTCATCTTCATCTCTTCGTAAGTGTAGTCATTGTCAGTGAAGACGTCAATTTGCGGAAGAGCATTGAAGGCGATTGGATAGTGTTTCTTATCTCCACCTGAAGGCAGGATTTCCGCATGCAAATCACGTGGATTTACACCGTCATTCAAGACTTCACGAAGCTCACGTTGGGTTTCAAGAATTGCTCCCATACCAGCACCTGAAACTGCTTGATAAGTTGATACGATGATACGGTCCAAGCCCCATTTCTGACGAACTGGTTCAAGAGCTACCATCATTTGAATTGTTGAACAGTTAGGACAAGAGATGATTCCGTTGTGAGCATCAAGGGCGTGAGCATTCACTTCAGGAACAACCAATGGTACATCTGGATTTTGACGGAAGTAAGAAGTGTTATCTACGACGACTGCACCTGCCTTAACAGCATAAGGTGCGTATTTTGCAGAAGTTGATCCACCAGCTGAGAAGAGAGCTATATCAACCCCTTCAAAAGCATCTTCTGTTGTTTCTTCGATAGTCACATCTTGACCTTTGAATTGTAAAACCTTTCCTGCAGAACGTGCAGACGCAAGGTAACGAATCTTATCGATCGGAAGAGTTGATTCTTCCAACATTTTGATCATTTGAGCACCAACGGCACCTGTAGCGCCAACAACAGCAACTGTGTATCCCATAACAAACCTCTTTCGGAATTTTCTAAAAATTTCTATAATAGAAACATTATACTACTTTTTACCAAAATTGAAAAGTCTTTTTCCTATCTATTTTCTGAAGGTAATTTCTCAAAGTAACTTCCACTTTCCTGACCAAAGTGGAAATTAGTCTAAAACGGATTTTTATGGTGGAATTAAGTGTGAGACGTTTGTGGTAGAAATGAGGCCTACTATGATCAAACATAAACACCTTACCCTTTCAGACCGTAATGATATCCAATTAGGTTTAGAGCGCGGTGAAACCTTCAAAGCTATCGGGCAACTTATTCTAAAAGACCCGACTACTGTTTCCAAAGAAGTCAAACGAAACAGACTAGTCAGAGAGTCTACGTGTGATAACCTCCCTTGTCCTTTACTTGCCAAAGCTCCCTTTGTCTGTAATGGATGTCCTAAAAGAAGACAAAACTGTGGCTATCAGAAAATCTTCTACCTCGCCAAACAAGCTCAAAAGCAGTACGAACAAACTCTTGTCGAAGCTCGTGAAGGAACTCCTCTTAATTCTCAGACTTTCTGGAACATGGATAAAATTATTTCTGATGGGGTTAAAAAGGGACAACACATCTATCATATCCTCAAAACTCATAACCTTGATGTTAGCTCCTCAACTGTCTATCGACACATCCGAAAAGGTTACCTGTCTATCGCTCCGATTGATCTTGCTAGAGCTGTTAAATTTAAAGAAAGAAGAAAAAATAATCTACCTTCCATCCCTAAAGAAGCTAAAAAAGGCCGTTCCTATGAGGATTTCCAAAACTATTTAGCCCTTAATCAACTAGACTCTTGGCTGGAAATGGATACAGTTATGGGCAGAATGGGAGGGAAAGTCCTACTCACCTTCAACCTCTCTTTCTGTAACTTTATCTTCGCTAGACTTCTGGTTAATAAAACTGCCCTTGAGGTTACCAAACACCTTTATAAAATCAAGAACACTCTTCACCAAGCGGACAAAGATTTCTTCCAACTCTTTCCTGTCATTCTGACTGATAATGGTGGAGAGTTTGCCAGGGTTGATGACATCGAAATGGATGTTCGAGGAGAGAGCAAGCTCTTCTTTTGCGACCCTAATCGCTCTGACCAGAAAGGGAGAATTGAGAAAAATCACACGCTGATTCGCGACATTCTACCTAAGGGAACTTCCTTTGACAACTTAACTCAAGAGGATATTAATCTCGTCTGTTCGCATGTCAACAGTGTCAAACGCGCTGCTTTGAATGGAAAGTCAGCCTATGAACTCTTTGCCTTTACTTACGGAGAAGAAATTCCTAAACTTCTCGGCATTTCTAAAATACCTGCAGAAGATGTCTGTCAGTCTTCTAAATTACTCCAACATAAAATCTAAAAACTAACCAAAAAACCCATTCAAACGTCTCATACTAACTTCCACCATAGCGGAACTTAATCTGAAACGCTTTCAGATGAGGGGATTTTGTGCGCTCTTTTTTCTATTCCTTTCGACTACAAAAGCGATGAAATCAAGCATGAGTAAAACCAGTGGAACTTACCCTGACACGGAATTCCACTGGTTTTTACAATTTTTATCAGACTAACTTCCACTTCTACTAGCGGTGGAACTTAGTTTGGGAATTTAGC
>NZ_JWAJ01000148.1 GCF_001068775.1 Streptococcus pseudopneumoniae | reverse complement strand
ATTGCCAAGTTGTAGTACTTTTTTCGAGGCTCTTTTGTCTTGCTCTTGTTTCAATTAACTATATTACTCAAAATTACGAATCTTATTATAAACTTCTATATCAATAAAACCAGTCTAGAATTCCCATCTTTTTACAGGACTCCAGACTGGTTTATTTTAGATTAACATAGAAGTTCAAAGTGAGATTTCAGACAAAGTTAACTGTCTTTTTGTTTATAGGAAATCATTACTCCAAGGATCATTCCCACAAAACCAAGCAAAACTGTTGTTATTGATTTATTCTCACCTGTATTTGGTAACTTAGACTGTTCGTTATTACTTACTTTATTCTCTAATCGATTAGATTCAGAGTTTTCATTTGTAGATAACAATTTAGATGACAGTGAAACTTCTTCAGCCTTGTTATCTTCTGTAGGATTTTTAAATAGTGGATTGTCAATGAAGTATCGGAAAGTCATCGCATAAATACTAGAATTATTAGTCTCAAAAATAATCTTTCCATCTTTTTGTTCGAATTCAATAGTGTGTAGTTTTCCTTCTGGATCCACAGCATAAACATTCTCAACGGACTGATCTGTAGCAAAAGTAACAAGGACTTTTCCTTCAGGTTTAACATATCTGCCATTTACATCCTTCAATTTGATATCAAATGCTTTGTAGTTTAATGAACTTAAATCACTAAATTGAACTTCTTGAATTTGAATACCTATCACATTTTTCAATACTTCTTCTGAAGCTTGAATTTGAATACTTCCTGTTTCATTTTTTAAAATACGTTGTGAACTAGCAATTCCTATGATAACGTGCTTAGTTTCTGCTTCATCCTTACTGTCTTTATTATTTACTTGTTTATCAGTAGATTTCACTACTGAACTTCCTTCTCCTGCTGTAGATAATACTTCTGTATAATTTTCTACATCATACACAACACTAGTTACTGCATTCACTCCACCTGTGAAGTCTGGAAGGTGATGAATCTCAGCATCCGCACCATTCACGCCACCTTTAAACTCTGGCTTAGCTACTGTAGGAGCTGGAGAATTACCTAATGTAGATAGGAAGCCTCTGTACTCTGGAACTTCTATAACAAGTGAGTCGCCTCCATTCACGCCACCTTTAAACTCTGGCTTAGCTACTGTAGGAGCTGGAGAATCTCCTAATGTGGATAGAACACCGCTATACTCTGGAACTTCTGTAACAAGTGATTCGCCTCCATTCACTCCGCCTTTAAAGTCATGCTGTTCAACTGTTGGGGCCGATTCTTCTCCTGAGGTTGATAATACACCCGTATACTCTGGGATTTCCAGTATAGGAGATTCAGTGAAAGGAACTCCACCTGTATAGTCTGAAATATGATGGACCTCAGCATCCGCACCATTAACTCCGCCTGTAAAATCTGGTTTATCTACTATAGGGGCTGGAGTGTCTCCTAATGTGGAGAGAACACCGCTATACTCTGGAACTTCTGTAACAAGTGATTCGCCTCCGTTAACTCCGTCTGTAAAGTCATGCTGTTCAACTGTTGGGGCCGATTCTTCTCCTGAGGTTGATAATACACCCGTATACTCTGGGATTTCCAGTATAGGAGATTCAGTGAAAGGAACTCCACCTTTAAACTCTGGCTTATCTACTGTAGGAGCTGCAAAGTCACCAGATGTACCTAAAATACCAGAATCTTCTTTTCCACTATCTTTTTTTGGATCTAATTTCCCAGCTAAATCCTTATCCGAATCCTTCTTAGAAGGTTCCACTTTTTTATCTTCCACATAGACAGGATCTTTTGGTTGACCCTCAATATAAGAACGAACCCAATCCAGCTGCTCTTTTGATAAAACCAAACCACCACTACGGCTTCCTACAACACCATTTTGGTGAACTCCAATTAAAGCACCTTTATCATTATAAAGACCACCACCAGACGCTCCAGGTTTCGTACCTCCATAGCTAATTCCCTCTATTCCAGAACCGAAGTCTGTAGTTCCTACTACTTTGCTATCTAAAACTGGACTTAGCTTGTTATCTGGAAAACCATAGACCGAAACCGAATCCCCCTCTGCAACTTTCGAAGATTGTTTTACAACCTCTACAGGAGCTACTCCTTTTACTGCTTCTTTTAACCGAACCAAAGCTAAGTCATTTTTAAATCCAAATACTGAATCTTTCTTATTCCAATAAACAATATCATCATCTGAAAAATTCACAGACTTACCATTCGGTAAAGTTGCTTTATACACTGTATTGGTGCGACCAGATTTAGTAACTACCTCAGAACCTTTAACTGTTAAAAAATTATGAGCTACTGTTAACACCAAATTGGGTGCAATTAAAGTACCTGACCCCGACCCATCTGGCGTTTGAATGTGCGTTGTAGCATAGAAATTCTCTGAACCATTCGGAGCTTGTAATACCTCTTTACTAGGAACAGGTAAGTTCGATTTACCACTCAAATCGACTTTACCAACTTCAGTTCTTGCAAAATCCGAAGAAGAGGTAGATGGAGGAGTTACCGAATCTACTACCGCTCTTATAATTGTATCTCCTAAAGCTAACTTACTGACATAGTCATCAGACCAACTAGTATCACTTGCTAGTTTGTTAATTGGCACTCTGTTATAGGATACCACTTTAGCTGTTGAGGACGTTGCTATTAACTGTTTGAAGTCTGGATTTTGTCTTAAATGAAAATTCAAGCCACTTCCAACAGGGCCTTCCTGAACAACCTTATCTGAAATCAAACGAGTTCCTTTAGTATCTTCTACTCGAAGTAGAACACGACCTTTTTCTTCACCTTTTACTAAAGTAGCTCGACCTTTTTCATCAAAACTATACAAAGCACCGTCAATCTCAGACTCTACATCTTTTAAAGCTATATGATTTTCATCATAGTAGTAACGGTTTGCACCATCTATATACCAACCCTTTATACCATATTTATCAATCATTGACTGAATCCAAGCTCTGTGCTTGTCCGTAAAGATAGTACCACCGCCAATACGCTCACTCTCAGGAGCGTTTGAAGTATTTGTTCCGTGCTGGTGGATACCGACTACCTCTCCCTTATCATTAAACAAAGGAGCACCTGAAAAACCTCCTAAAGCTGAGGAATGATAAGTGACTGCACCACTCTCTTTATTGATACTGCTCACAGTTGTTGAGACTGAATAAGCCTTACCGTCTTTCAAGCGAGCTTTATTTTCTTTACTTAAATTTGGAGTAGAAAAATCATTGGGATAGCCGACCATAGTGATTTTATCACCAGTAGAAACCTCTTTATGGCTCAATTCTCTTGGTGAATCTTCACCACCTGTCATAGCTTCTACAGGCTTTTTAGTTACCACTACTGCTAAATCATTGCTATAATCTTTCCCAAAATCTTTTCCGTTATACAAATGAATAGAGTCTTTTTCAAGAGTTTCCGATACACCAGAAGTAGGTACTTTATTACTTTTCTCCTTTTCCGAGTTCATTACAACATAACTACGAGCAGACTCCCCACCACGCAAGACCGCAGACTTATCCTCTTGGTTTTTATCATAGTAGTTATGAGCTACTGTCACCATCACATTCGGCGCTACGAATACACCACTGCCAGACGCAGTTTGTTTTCCACTTGTTCCGCTATCATAAGTGGTATAAGTCATAGCAACACCTTCTGCAGATTTACTATGAACATCCACATCGTGAATATCGCTACCACCTTGAATGACATCAGCATAAACAACCCCACCACCAATAACTGGTAACTCTGGTGTAGC
Organism: Streptococcus pseudopneumoniae; assembly: GCF_001068775.1. Lineage (GTDB taxonomy): Bacteria > Bacillota > Bacilli > Lactobacillales > Streptococcaceae > Streptococcus > Streptococcus pseudopneumoniae_N. Next base: position 37,172 of record NZ_JWAJ01000148.1, on the reverse strand, counting down.
TAAGCCAATCACTGCGGATAGTGTCAAACAACCAACCAAACCATAAGCTTTGGATTTACGAAATTTCCCTAAACCCTTTAAACATACAAACATACATTACCTCACTTTAACTTTCAAAGTTAATTTATCCAAGTATATTCTAAAAAATAAAATATTACAGTTTTCATTAGCATAACACTCTCTACTTTGATTCTTACAATAAAAATAGACATAGACTATTTTGCTACTTTACAAATGATATTTAAGTGCTGTATCTCCAAGAATATAGTTTTTTATAAGATATTATCCTAATCAGAAAAACTAAGTTATACATAAACTTATATATAAATGTTCATTTGTAGCGAAACTGTATATTTTCTTATAAATTATAACACATTTTACAGACGCTTTTCAATGTATTGAAATAGGTTCCACCACATTAGACATAAGAATGACAAAATCAAAGAAAAAATCGGTTTAAAAAACATGTTGGCTTCTTATGGATGACTTTAGTTACCATATCCTTTCTAATACAGGGAAAAACATTGGGGTATGATTCAGAAATAGCCATTCATCTATCATTTCCGCTTCAAAGCATTCGTATCATAGTTCATATTAAGGACTCTATCATTCTTTCCCTAAAATACAGTGATAGCTATAAGAGTTGCTGAATTTCAAAGTATATATGAACTAGAATATTTGCTGACTAGACTCTATACAAAAAGAGAGCTACTAGGCTCTCTCATTCATCACTTCACATATTTAAAAGGAATCTCACTACCACACAACCAATTGTAAACTTGATCATTGACATGAACATTCATGGCCTCATGAGCGTATTCAGGCATGATACGATAACTCTTTTCACAAGTCAGACGGTTGTAAATAGCAAACTGGGTGATTGGATAGCAGACATCATCATCAAGCCCAGTAATCATTCGAACTTCCCCCTTAATGCGATGGGCAAGATTTTTTACATCGATATAAGCGAGCGTCTCCATAATCTGCTCTTCTGTCTCATGGAATGGATCATGGAACTTAAAGTAACGAAAGAGCTCATCATAGGCTTCGCTGGTATTTCCAATCTCTAGCACTCGTCTAAAATCTGATAAGAATGGATAAATAGCAACTGTACGCTTGATACGTGGATTTAGCCCCGCAGCCACTAGAGCTAGTGCCCCTCCTTGAGAAGCTCCATAGCTTGCTAATTGCCTCTCATCCACTTGTGGAAAGCTAGCTACAATCTCAACTAATTGATAAATATCAAGATAAACATCCTTATAGAAAAGTTGCTCTTTTCCTTCAACAGCACCGCGGATGATTTGGCCCTTAACTGTATTTCCGAGAGGTGAGCGCAAGCCATCTTGTGAGTATCCAGATTGTCCACGAACATCCATCGATACGACACCATAACCAGCTACTGTAAAGGCTAGCATATCTGTCCAATCCCAGCAACGTCCCATATAGCCATGGAAGTGGAAAATGACAGGTACTTTCTTTTCTGATTTTGGTAAGACTATACGCGCATATACAAGGCCATCACGGGTAGCTTTAAAGCTTAACTCATAACACTTCACATTTGGAATATGAAAGTCTCGTTCCTCTAATTGATAGTCTGGTAACACTGACAATTCCTCAATCTCACCATCCCAAAAAGCGTCAAAGTCTTGCGGAACTTCATCTCTCCCTCTGTAAGTTTTCATTTCTTCTATTAGTGCTGGGTTTCTCATATAATTCTCCTTAATTTTTGTAATCGTTATCATAACTCTAGCACACAAAGTAAGGCAATGCAAGGTAGATTCTTAAATAGAAAGTGATTTTAATTTTGCAGCTTCAGCGAAGCTAGTCTGAAAGTAGTTTTATCCATTCCATTTTGTATTGATTCAATACACTTTCAAAGAAAACAGCTTCTTTGGTCTCTCATCCAATTGTCATTGAAGACTAGTCTTATACTCTTCGAAAATCAAATTCAAACTACGTCAGCTTTATCTGCAACCTCAAAGCCGTGCTTTGAGCAACCTGCGGCTGGCTTCCTAGTTTGCTCTTTGATTTTCATTGAGTATTAGCATGTTCTCGGGTATTTAGTTGTCTATCTTTAAACTAGTTTTTTTCAAAAATAAAAAAGTTTCATAATCTTAATAGAATTGTTCTACCAAGATTACAAAACTCTTTCTTATTTCAAATCTTTTTTATAGCGTTCCAACTCTGCTTGGTTTGCCCAAACATAGTGACCTGGACGAATTTCTACCATAGAAGGTTTATCAGTTTCATAGTCATGTTGATCTGGATCATAGACTTTCAAAACTTTTTTACGTTCCAAGATTGGGTCTGGAATAGGAACAGCTGATAGAAGTGCTTGCGTGTATGGATGAACTGGATTGTTAAACAATTCTTCAGTTTCAGCCACTTCAACAATAACACCCTTGTAAATCACCGCGATACGATCAGAAATGAAACGAACTACTGACAAATCGTGGGCGATAAAGAGATAAGTCAAGCCTAATTCCTTTTGGAATTTTTTGAGCAAGTTCAAGACTTGGGCACGTACAGAAACGTCCAAGGCTGAAATCGGCTCATCCGCAATAACGAAGTCAGGTTGCATAACCAAGGCACGGGCAATCCCGATACGTTGACGTTGTCCACCTGAGAACTCATGTGGGTAACGTGTCAAGTGTTCAGCCAAAAGTCCCACTTCACGAATGATATTTTGAACTTTTTCTTTTCTTTCTTCTTCATCTTTAAATAAATGGTGGTTATAAAGACCTTCAGAAATGATATAGTCAACTGTTGCACGTTCATTCAAACTTGCAGCAGGGTCTTGGAAAATCATTTGGATACGACGGATTAATTCCGAAGCTTGTTCACGTGATTTTTTACCATTGATTTTTTGACCTTCAAAGATGATATCACCTTTGCTGGTATCATTAAGACCGATAATAGCACGACCAATTGTTGTCTTACCACTACCAGACTCTCCAACAAGTGAGAAAGTTTCTCCTTTGTTGATAAAGAAGTTCGCATTTTTAACAGCGACAAACTTTTTGCTTCCTTCACCGAAGGAAATTTCTAAGTCTTTAATTTCTACTAATTTTTCAGACATTTCCTTCCTCCTAGCCCTCAAGATGTGTAAAGCCCATCTTTTCACGAATCTTGTCGTGTAAATCTGCAATCACCGATGGTTTTTCAACTTTTGGAGCTTGTTCATGAAGCAACCATGTCTTAGCCCAATGAGTATCAGATACTGCAAACTGAGGTGCTTTTTCCTCGAAGTCAATCTTCATAGCATAATCTGAACGAAGAGCAAAAGCATCTCCCTTCAATTCAGTATAAAGCGATGGAGGTGTTCCAGGGATTGAGTACAATTCACCTTTGTCATCCGCAAGTTGAGGCAAGCTTGACAAGAGGCTCCATGTATATGGATGACGTGGGTCGTAGAAGATTTCTTCAACAGTACCATACTCGACGATTTCACCAGCATACATAACTGCAACTTTATCAGCGATACTTGCTACGACACCTAGGTCGTGGGTGATAAAGATTGTTGTAAAGTGGTATTCGTGTTGAAGTGACTTCAACAAATCAATAATCTGTGCCTGAATGGTCACGTCAAGAGCTGTTGTCGGCTCATCACAGATAAGAATGTCTGGACGACAAGCAAGAGCAATCGCGATAACAATACGTTGACGCATTCCCCCAGAATATTGGAAAGGATACTCGTCAAAACGTTTCTCAGAATCTGGAATACCAACTTTATTCATATAGTCAATAGCCATCTCTTTAGCTTCTTGAGCAGTCTTACCTTGGTGTTTAACAATAACTTCTGTGATTTGACTTCCGATTGTCTTGATTGGGTCTAGACTGGTCATTGGATCTTGGAAGATAGTTGCAATCTTGGCACCACGAATACTTTCCCATTCTTTATGAGAAGATAAGGCTGTCAAATCTTGTCCACGGTAATTAATACTACCTTGTGCAATACGACCATTTTCTTCCAACATTCCTGTGAATGTTTTTGTCAAAACTGATTTACCTGAACCTGACTCCCCAACTAAAGCGAGAACCTCTCCCTCGATCAGATCGATGGAGACACCTCGAATAGCTGTCAAAATCTTGTCACGAACATCAAATTCCACGACAATATCTTGAGCAGTCAAAATTACATTCTTTTCTTTTGTCATTTCTACTCCTATCTATGTGTACGTGGATCACTAGCATCTGCTAGGTTTTGACCTACTACGAAAAGGGACAAGGATACCAAGACCAAAGTTGTCAATGGAATCCAGAAGAGGTATGCATTGGTTGTTACGTTCTGAGAATAATCTGAAATCAAACGTCCCAAACTTGGTACTGTGATTGGCAAGCCAAGTCCAAAGAATGATAGGAAAGCTTCATATGAGATAAAAGATGGAAGCATTTGCGACGTGCTCGTAACAATAACAGATACCAATTGGGGCATAATGTTTTTCATAATAATTTTGTAACTTGGTGTTCCCAAGGTACGTGAAGCAAGGTTGTACTCTAAATCACGGTAACGTAACATTTGGATACGAATTGAATGGGCAACACTAATCCAAGTGGTTACACTCATGGCAAAGATCAAATTCCAGAAACCTGCACCGATAGAGTAAGTCAAAACAATAACGATCAAAAGTGATGGGATATTGTTGATAACGTTGTAGACTTCCATCATGATACGGTCAACTGATTTTGAGATCCCCCAAATTCCACCAATAACAACACCGATAAAAAGGTTGACAAAGGTCGCAATGACAGAAATCAAGATAGAGTTACGAGCTCCAAACCAGACACCATCAAAGAGAGATTTACCATTACTGTCTGTTCCGAACCAATGCTCAGCATTTGGCTTAATGTAACGAGCGCTAAAATCATTTACCTTACTTACATCATTGAAGTCAAAATCAGAGAACATTGGGTAAATGAAACTCATCAAAACAACTGCAATCAAGATACCTAGCATGATTACTGTTGATTTCTTCTTCAAAAACTGTCTAAAGACAGAACCCCAGTATGAGTAGGCAGGAGCATCAATTGCTTCAGAGGCATAATCATCACGTTTTACAAACTGAAATTTTTCATTACTAATTGTAGACATTATTTGCCTCCTTTCTCTGTCAATTTAATACGTGGGTCAATAATGGTCATCCAAATATCTCCGATAAGGTTTGAGAAGATTGAAACACAAGTGAAGATAAAGACGAGACCAACTACCATATTATTGTTTGAAGCCTTTACAGAGTCGATCAACATTTTACCCATACCTGGGAAGGCGAAGACTGTTTCAGTAAGAGTTGCTCCACCAATAACACCAATGATAGAACCTGGGATACCAGAAACGAGTGGTACCATAGCATTTTTAAAGATGTGCTTATCAGAAATCTCTTTCTCAGATAAACCTTTAGCACGAGCAAAACGAACGAAATCTTGTGATTGCAAGTCAATCATATAACGGCGAATCCAAATTGCCATAGTAGGTGCTCCTAGCAAGCCCAGAATCACTGCAGGAAGGACATAAGAACGCCAATCACCAGCACCCAAGATTGGGAATGAGTCTGGGAAGCCGATTGAAGAACCAATCAAACGAATAATATAGACTAGGGCAATCGTTGGAAGAGCCAACAAGAAAGTTAGAGTCCCTGTAGCGAAACTATCGATCCAAGTGTTTTTGAAACGAGCCATTGCTGAACCAAGAGGAATCGCAATCGCATATGAAATCGCAAGACCAATCAAACCAGTGATAGCAGAACTTGCAATCATAGATGGGTACTGATAGTTGCTTTCAGTAGCTGTATATGGATCATCTTTACCGTAGTTGGCTACTTCACGAGCATCAGCTTGACTCGGAGATTTATAAGTTCTTGAGTAAATATTAACTGATGATGTTTTCTTACCAGTTGGGAATTGAACTTCAGAAGTCTTGGTTTGTCCTTGTCCTTGTGTAATAACTTGAAGAACAGGAGTATTGGCATAAGTTGGATAAGAATCTCCTAGATTCAAGTTGACAAAGTTTTGGTGAACAAATGGGAACTGACTATTGAAGTACAAGAGGTATTTGTGTTTAGTACCTGAACCCACAAGAGACCAACCGATAGCAGGGTCATTCTCAAAGCGCAAATAACGCTCTAAGTTTGGATTTTCTGGGTCTTGTATCTTGTTTGTATGGTCAATATCAAGCAAGTTTGCATAGAATTTGAACACACGCTCAAAAATAGGAATTTCACGTGTAGCGTAGAATTGACCGCTCTCTGTAAACTCACCTAAAGTCCAACCATTCCCGAGTTGTTGGATATATTTTTCATAGATTGCTTTATTTGTATCATTTGCATCTACTGTAACAGAAGAGTCAATGCTACTAGCTTTTTCCTGCAACTCTTTCGTATCGTAATATTCGATATAACCCATACGCTCAAAGACAGTATTTTCATAGTTATCTCGTTTATCAGCCGTTGTCGCAATTTTATTGTAGTTAGTATCTTGTTTGAAGATCAACTTCCGTGGAACCATCGTATAGATGATTGTGTAAATCAAGGTCGTTACTAAGAAAATAGAAACCAACGACCGCAAGATACGCATAAAAACATATTTTTTCATATTATTTCCTTTAAAATCCCAAAAGAACCTTCTCCTTTAGGAGAGAAAGTTCTGATGAGCATTATTTATTTCACATGACTCGCTAACTCTTTTTGAGCTTTTTCGTTTGATTCAGCTTTTTCTTTGAGCCATTTTTCACGAGCTTCTTTGTACTCTTTGGTTGTTACAGTGTTAGCTTGCAATTTAAGGTACTTGAAGTATACATCTGAACCTTTATCACCAGATTGAGTGTAAGAGGCTGAGAATGGTACTACACGAGAAATAACTGGTGCTGCTCCTGAAGATGACATAGCCGGAAGGAAGAGTGAGCTATCTGTCAACCAAGCTTGAGCTGCTGCATATTTCTCATAACGTTTGTTAAGATCACTTGTTTCACTAGCTGCATCATCAACTAATTTGTCGTAATCTTTCAAACCAACTTGAGCAACCGCTGGGTTTGATGGATTGTCATAGCCCATGTAGGTCTTAGTTGTTTCACTATTAGTTGATTTCAAGATATCAAGGTAAGTCGATGGATCATCATAGTCTGGATTCCATCCAACAGCACCTGAAAGGTCCCAATCTTCTGCTGCCGCACTAGCAGCGTAGTATGTGATATTATGTAATTCATCCGTAGTGATTTGTTGGATATCGATAACTACATTATCTGTACCCAAAGCGGTCTCAACAGATTGTTTAAATGATTGGATACGAGCGATATAGTTTTTAGATGTTTGGTCAACTGGAATATCCAAGTGGATTGGGAATTTCACACCATCTGCTTCAAGGTCTTTTTTAGCTTTAGCTAGTTCTGCTTTAGCTTTATCAGCATTGTAAAGTCCATCTTGAGCATCCGCAAAGTTTACATCTTTCCACTCATCACCATAAGAAACAACTTTCTCAGTAACCAAGTCACCAAATGTTTTTTCACCTGCTGAAACAAATTCTGGTTTTACGAAGAGGTTACGGACAGCAAGGGCTGCTCCATCCTTACCATTTAGCTGAGCTGAATAAGCAGTACGATCAAAAGCAAAGTTCAAAGCTTGACGGAAATCTTTGTTGAGAAGGGCTTTCTTAGTAGATGTTTTTTCTTCGTCAGTTGTTTTTGAAGTGTACTTATAGCTTTGACGATCAATGTTAATACCTAAACCAGCAATACCTGCTCCCTGTGGGTTATAGTAAATATTGTCTTTATATGTTTCTGCTACCTTAGAATAGTTTGAGCTAGTAGGGAAGAGACGGGCATAACTGTATGCACCATTTGTAAAGTTACGCTCAAGTGACTCTTGGTCTGAACCATCATAATAAGAAAGTGTTACAGTATCGATGTGAACATTACCTTTATCCCAATACTGTTCATTCTTCGCAAATTCGATAGAAGACTTAGCCGTCAACCCTTTAAGCAAGAAAGGTCCATTGTAAAGCAATGATGTTGGGTCTGTTGCCTTACCAAAGTCTTTACCTTTTGATTTTTCAAACTCTGCGTTCAAAGGCCAGAAGATTGCGTAAGACAATTTAGAGTTCCAGTATGGTTCTGGTTGGTTCAAAGTGTATTGAAGAGTGTAATCATCAACAGCTTTTACACCTACAGCAGAGAAGTCTGTATTGTTCCCTGATACATAGTCAGCCAATCCTTTAACAGAATTTTGTGCTAGGTAAAGAGCGGCTGATTTATTGTCGGCTGCGTGTTTCAAACCTGTAACAAAGTCATTTGCAGTTACTTCCGCATATTCTTCACCATCAGATGTGAGCCATTTTACACCTTTACGAATCTTATAAGTGTATGTCAATCCATCTTGAGATACTGACCAGTCTTCAGCGACTGCAGGAGTAAGGTTTCCATACTTGTCATTTGTAAAGAGTCCGTCAATACCATTTGAAGTGGCAACTTTTGTACTTTGTTTCCCAGAGATAAGGTAGTCCAATGTTTCTGGGTCAGCAGTATAAGTATAACCATAGGCTTTTGGCGCTTCAGCATTTGATGATTTTGAAGAGCCACAAGCTGCGAGAACGCCTGTTGCGAGTAGTGCAACCCCTGCTACTGCAAGAATCCGACTTTTTTTCATGTTTAGTTAACTCCTCTATTAAAATTAATGAGATACTGTTAATTATACCACACTCCCTTTCAAAAGTAAACGAATTTTCAGAATATTTTGTCGCATACCTTTTGAAAGCAGAAAAGCAGGAAAACTTACATTTTCAGAAAAGAAACTATTGACGAGATTTAATTTAAAAGGTATAATAATAAAAGTTAAGGCGGTATAGCCAAGTGGTAAGGCACGGCTCTGCAAAAGCTTGATCGTCGGTTCAAATCCGTCTACCGCCTCTATGATTCAGAAGACTCCAGTTGGAGTCTTTTTTTACAAAATGGAGAAGCTTTACTGGCCGAGGACTAGTAAAGCTTCTTTTGTTAATCAGTTTCTTCTTCCAGCTCAATTTCTGTGATTTGAACCTTCAACTTGGTCACACGGCCATTTTTGACTTTGTCATTAGTCAATGTAATGTGTTTGTTGGCACTTTCCAATTCATAGCTAAGCTTTTCAGTTGTTGGAATAGTCCCTACACCCGTCAAATAATAACCAGCGATTGTATCTACATCATCACTTTCAAGTTCAACATCGAAATAACTATTGAAGTCGTTCAAGTTCATCGTACCTTGAACAATGTAGGTATTCTCACCAATAGTATGAACGTAAACCTCAGCACGGTCAGTTTCGTCGTCAATCTCTCCGACAATCTCCTCAAGGAGATCTTCTAGTGTAACTAGACCAGCCATACCACCATACTCATCCAAAAGGATTGCCATCTGTCTTTGAGTATTTCTGAACTCTTTTAATAAATCATCCACAAAAATCGTTTCAGGTACAAAGAGTGGATCTTGCAAGATTCGCTTCCAGACGATATTGTCAAACCCGCTGACAAAGGCTTCTTTAAGGAGGCTCTTGGTGTGAACCAAACCAATGACATTATCCTTGTCTCCATCATAAACAGGAATACGAGAAAAGTTCTGTTTCAAGATACTTTGGATAATGGTTTGAGTATCATCCTGAATATCTACCATGAAAGCATCGGTTCGAGGAACCATGACTTCACGTGCCATGAGTTCGTCGAGTGAGAAAATCCCCTGCAACATTTCAATTTCATCTGCATCCAAGGTTTCTTCACTCTTAGACAACATGTACTCAATCTCATCACGAGTCATTTTTTCATCTGCATCGTCAAATGTCATCGGTGTCAATTGACTCAAGAGATTAGTTGATGCTGAGAGCATCCAAACGAAGGGACTCACAATCTTACCAAGTCCAATAATAAATGGTACTGTTCGGATGGCCAAGGCATCCTTAAGATTTAGAGCAATTCGCTTAGGATAAAGCTCCCCAAAAACAATAGAAATATAGGTCAAGAAAGCTAGTGACAAGAAGCTAGCTACCGCATAGGAAGTTTCGCTATTTCCCATCCAAGAGGCGATCAACTCTCCAAGTGAATCTGCTAGTTTAGCCCCTGACAAAATCGTAATTAAGGTGATACCAACTTGAATGGTTGATAAAAAGTGATTGGGGTTTTCAAGTACCTTTAGTAAACGGATATAGCGTTTATCTCCCTCTTCAGCTTTTTGCTCAACACGTGAACGACTAAGTGAAACCATGGCCATTTCTGTTGCAGAGAAAAAGGCATTTAAAAAGGTCAAAACAACTAATAAAACAAATTGCAGTAACAAATCCTGACTGCTCGGGTCTTCCATTTTCCTTCTCCTAAAAAGTATAATTGAAACCATTATACCATATTTTCCAATTTCTACACATTAATTTTCAATTTCTATGATAAAGGGTCGCTGAATAGAGTGCTGCAATCCAAGTCTCGACGCCCTAGTTCAAGCCTTGTGAATCTTCAAAAAAGCTCTTTATACTAATTTAAACTGCGTCAACGTCGCCTTGCCGTACTCAAGTACAGCCTGCAGCTAGTTTCCTAGTTTGCTCTTTGATTTTCATTGAGTATTAAAATCAAAAGAGCAAAAAACAAGCAAGCCTGTCAATAGTTCATGACTAATAAAAAACGAGGTTGGGATTTTTCCTCAACCTCTTGATCAATTAGTTATTTTTTGTGACTGTGACCTCACCTGTTCGGTAATCTAACTGAATTCCCTTTTGGATATTTGGAATTACGACATTAAACTCCAATTCTCCATCAGAGGACTTAGCTTCAATCTGAGATGCAGACGGCACCAAATCTTCCTCAGTAGCATAGAGTAATGTCACGCGGTAACGAACTCGTTTGTTTTGATCTAGAGCTTTTCGAACCAAGCTCTCATAGTAGTTTTGGCCTGTCGAATCTTCGGCACGCGCTTGGTTGGCCCAAGCTGTCTGTACGGCAATGTTTTTAGGATTGCTAGTAGAAGCATCAAAGCCATCTAAACCACCGATTAAGGCATAGCCCAACAAATGCCCTCTATCGACCGCATGGTTGTAACTTCCCTTTAGATTCTTAACCTGATGCCAACCCGCAGGCGTCCAAGATGTTGAACCATTGCCAGTTTCTTCACGGTCCTTGTACTGTCTGGTCGCTTTTGACATGATTGCATTCGCTACTGTGGGAACTGTCTCTCCTCCTACAGTCTTTGTTTTATTATCCGCATAGGGTTTACTTGAAACCTTGGCGTCTAGATTGGTTTTATTGTTATTGACGATAAAGGCTCCTGCGCTATTCCACTCTAGAGTACCCTTAATTTGTTTTTTAACTGAATCTGTTAGGACACTTTCAGCCAGTTCTTGACTTGGAGTATCAGACGACTGTGATTTTTGTTTTGCTTGTGTTTGTGGTGCAGTGTTGGAAGACTGCATTTGTTTGATATAGTAGCTTCCTGCTGACAAGAGCAAAAAGAGCAAGAGACCAATTAGGGCCTGCCTTGTTTTTTTATTCATATTTTCTCCTTGTACTCTTCGAAAATCTCTTCAAACCACATCAGCTTCACCTTGCCGTATATGTGTTACTGACTTCGTCAGTTCTATCCACAACCTCAAAACTGTGTTTTGAGCAACCTGCGGATCTCTTCCTAGTTTGCTCTTTGATTTTCATTGAGTATTACATTTTACTTCCTAGAAAAAGACTGGTCTCCCAGCCTATTTCCCTGTAAATTTTGTGACGAGTTCGTGCCATTTTGCTGGCGCCAAAATAGCCCTAGGGTCTTCCCCTTTTCCTAGTATGCCATAGCCAATCATCAAACCAATTGCAAGCGCTAAAGCACCTAGAAGGAGAACTAGCATAACCAAGACAAAACGACGCAATACATATTTGGCTTCTTTATTCATCTTCATCAGCTTCCACACTTACCCGTTCAATCTTAGCTCCTAACTGAGCCAATTTTTCATGGAAACGGTAGTAACCTCTATCTAAATGGACAAGCTTTCCTACAACTGTTTCGCCTTCAGCTACCAAGCCTGTCAAAATCAAGGCTGCACTGGCACGTAAGTCTGTCGATAGAACTTCTGCCCCTTGGAGAGGCTGTCCTCCGACGATACGGGCTGTATCACGAATAATTTCTGAGTGCAAGCCCATACGACGCATTTCCTCTAAATGTTGAAAACGATTCTCAAATACAGTCTCTACCATAGTTGACTCACCTTGAGCAACGGTCATTAGAGCAGTAAACTGCGCTTGCATATCTGTCGGAAATCCTGGATGTGGTAATGTCTTAACATGAACCGCCTTTAATTTTTCACGTTGAGAACGAATACGAATTCCTTCGTCCTCATCGATGACTTCAACACCCATTTCCTGTAATTTAGCAATCAAGGGGCGATTATGTTCCCAGATAGCATCCAGAATCAAGACATCTCCACCTGTAATGGCAGCTGCTACCATGAAAGTCCCTGCTTCAATACGGTCTTGCACAACATTGTGGGTTGCACCGTGTAATTGTTCAACACCAGTAATCGTCACAGTTTCTGTTCCTGCCCCCTTGACTTTGGCACCCATTTTATTTAGGAGAACAGCCAAGTCGACAATCTCAGGTTCACGCGCAGCATTTTCAATGACAGTTACGCCGTTGGCAAGAGTTGCTGCCATCATCAAGTTTTGAGTAGCACCTACACTTGGAAAGTCCATGTAGATATGTGCACCGTGCAAGCGTTCCGCCTTAGCTTCAATATAACCAGCCGTTTGAGTGATCTCAGCCCCCATTGCTTCGAGTCCTTTAAGGTGGAGGTCTATCGGACGACTACCGATAGTACAGCCACCTGGCATCGAAACTTTAGCATGTCCCACACGAGCCAAGATTGGCCCCAATACTACAATAGAAGCACGCATCTTGCTGACATACTTATAGGGAGCTTCTTCTGTGATATCTCCAGTCGCATCAACTTCAACAATATGTGCTTCTTGATCAAAGTCTACTTTCGCATTTAATCCACGAACCACCTGATTCATGGTAAAAACATCCGATAAAATAGGAACATTTTTTAAGACTGTTTTTCCTTCACTTGCTAAAATAGTTGCTGCAAGCAGTGGCAAAACTGCATTTTTTGCGCCCTCGATGGTGACACTTCCAATCAAACGATTATCTCCACCTTGAACTACAATTTTTTCCATAGAGTATTTTCCTTCACTTACAATTTTAGAATAGTGTTCTAACTGCTTCTTGCCAAAGTTGGTAGAGATTTAGGAAAAAGGAACTAATCAGATATCCTAAACCGATACTACACAATACTACCAAGAGTCGAACCTTCTTCGCATTATCCTTTGTCACCTTCAAAATTTGATCCCATCTGACCAAATCTTTCAAGAGCTGAAAGACTAGGTAGACAAAAAACATATGACTACTAAGGGTAAAAAACAATTGAATCATTTGCCTATTATACCATCTTCTTTTTTTCTACGCTAGTTTAGGAATTCGCCTACTGTTTAGGGATTATTTTTCAAATAGTCAATCGCATCTTGAAGCGTTTTGACTGGAACGATTTTCATGTCTGTTTTAATCATTTGAGCTGCTTCTAGAGCTGTGTCATAATTACTCTTGGCATTTGGATTTGCTTTTTTAGCTTCTTCAGTTACTGGATTATTAGGAGCAAAGAATACAGTTGCTCCCTTTTTAGCTGCGGCCACAACCTTTTTATCAATTCCCCCAATGTCACCTACGTTGCCATCTCTATCGATGCTTCCTGTACCCGCAATAATCCGTCCATTTCGAAGAGTAGGATCTGCAATTTGCGTATAGATGGATAGACTAAACATCATCCCAGCACTAGGACCACCAATGCCTGCAGTTGAAAACTTGATTGGCACATCACTAGATACTTCTGTGCGGTCAATCAAACCGATTCCGATACCATTTTTCCCATTTTCCAGAGTAATGATTTTTCCTTCGGCAGTCTTGACTTTTCCATCCTCCTCATAGGTAACCTTAACCTGATCACCTAGAGTTTGAGAATTAACGTAGTCAACCATCTCCTTGGAGCTCTCAAAAGTCTTGTCATTCACAGCGGTTACGGTGTCAGCAATATTAAGAACTCCCTTGAAAGTCGAGTTATCTGTTACAGTCAAAACATAGACCCCCAGATATTTGAGCTCAATTTCCTTACCCGCCGTCTTCAGGCCTTGATATTTGGCCATATTTTGCGAAGTTTCCATGTAAAACTGGTTGATTCGCATAAATTCCGCATCTGACGAACCACCCGTCATTTCTTTGGCACTATGTATATCCGTGAAAGGTGTTAGCCAGGCATAAAACAAGTCAACCATTCTAGCGTGCTTAACTCCAACCGTCACAAATTGGTAGGAACCTCCCTCTTGGTCAGGTTGGTTATTAACTTGTAAAACCTTTCGAATATCTTCAGAAGTTCCTGGCACCTCGATATAATATGGCAGGGGCACCGTAAAAGCTATAAAAGTGATAACGAGCCCAATAATGAGATATAAGGGCCATCTAGTCTTTTTCTTCATCTTCTAATTCCTCCAAGACAGTATTTGGCACATATCCACTGATATCTTGATCAAATTTTAATAGTTCTCTGACAGCTGAAGAGCTGATATGAACATGCTCCGGCCGACTGTGGAGATAGATTGTCTCCATTTCTCCCGCTAATTTATGGTTGTAAAAATCAAAACTAGCTTCATACTGAAGATCCGTAGCATTGCGTAAACCACGCACTAAGATCTCTGCACCTAATCTTCTAGCAACGTCAACTACCAATTCATCGTGAGAAGCCATCACTTCCACATTTTTGAGATGTCCCACTGCTTTTTCAACAGTCTTCTTTCGACTCTCTATCGGTAAAAATCCCATTTTGTGTGGATTATAAAAAATCCCGACATACAATTTATCAAAGAGCTTACTTGCACGCTCGATGAGATCCAAATGTCCATTGGTCATCGGATCAAAGGAACCTGTAAATAGCCCAATCTTATCTGACATAAACCGTCACCTTACTAATTCCATATATTTTTTCCTTCCAGATACCCAAACAGGCGATTTCTTCTGGAAGTTCTACCGATTTATCGGTCTCACATACCACCATGACATCTTCTGAAAAAAGATTTCTCTCTGCCATTTTTTCAATATCTGACACGATTTGTTCTTTTGCATAGGGAGGATCCAAAAAGATGAGATCAAAGACTCCATCCACCTGCTCCAAAGCACGACTGGATTCCATTTTCAACAATTGAAACTTGGAAGTTTCCTTGGTCATCCGAATATTTTCTGCGACAATATTCTGGGCTCGACGATCTTTCTCAACCAGTACTGCACTGGACATTCCCCTTGAGACAGCCTCGATGGATAAACCACCACTACCAGCATAAAGATCTAACACACGTCCACCTTCAAAGTAGGGACCAATCATATTAAAAATAGCGCCCCTAACCTTGTCTGATGTTGGCCTTGTCGTTTTACCGTCCAGCGTCTTTAAAGGACGCCCACCGTAGATTCCTGATACGATTTTCATAACGTCTATTATACCAAATTCTTATCAAAAAAAGAAAATCGAACCTTACGGCTCGATTGATTAAAGAATATTTTCGTAAGTATCTCTCACTTCTTGCGGCCAAACACTGGTTTGGACTTCACCGATGTGCTTCTTACGAAGCAGGAACATAGCCATACGAGATTGGCCGATTCCTCCACCGATTGTCAATGGGAAGAGTCCATTTAGGAGAGCCTTATGCCATTCTAAAGTTAAACGGTCTTCATCTCCTGTGATAGCTACTTGGCGACGGAGAGTGTCTTCATCGACACGAATGCCCATTGAAGACAATTCAAAGGCTGCACCCAAATTATCATTCCAAACAAGGATGTCCCCATTCAAGCCATGATAGCCATTTTCAGACTCAGTTGTCCAGTCATCATAGTCTGGTGCACGTCCGTCATGAGGTTTTCCATCTGACAATTCTCCACCGATACCAATTAGGAAGACCGCACCGAACTCCTTACAGACAGCATTTTCACGTTCTTTTGGTGTCAAGTCTGGGTAGCGTTCTACCAACTCTTCTGTATGGATAAAGGTTATTTGCTTAGGCAAAATTGACTCAATATCGTAGCGTGCTTCCACTGCTAACTCTGTCAAACGAATAGCCTTATAAATCTTTTCTACCGTTTCTTTAAGATAGGCAAGATTGCGCTGTCCGTTTGGAATAACTTTTTCCCAGTCCCACTGGTCCACATAGACTGAGTGAGTTGCATCTAGCGAATCTTCGTCTGGACGAAGGGCCTTCATGTGAACAAAGAGGCCTTCACCCTCGCCAAAACCAAAACGAGCCAAGGTATGGCGTTTCCACTTAGCAAGTGAATGTACCACTTCATAGGTTTCGTCTGGAATTTGCAAAACCTTAACTTCCACGGCATTTTCCACACCTGATAAATTGTCCTGCATCCCATCCCCAACCTTACTCAAGATAGGACCTTGTACCTCAACCACTTCTAACTTATCTTTTAAATACTGGGTAAAGGTATTTTTTACAAAGGAAATTTCTTCCTGTTGATGGATAAAACTTTTCTTCATACATCTCTCCTTTTGAATAATAAGATGATTATACCCTTTTGCCAGTAAAAATGAAAGTAAAAATTAAAAAAAGAGCTCCACGGAGCTCTAAAAAATCAATCGTCACTACCGAAAATACGGAGCAAGCTAAGGAATACGTTGATAAAGTCCAAGTAAAGACTGAGCGCCAAAGAAACTGCCCAACCTGTTGCAACCTGACCACCTGACTCCTCATAAACATAGCGAATCTTTTGGTTGTCCCAAGCAATCAAGCCTGCAAAAACGAAAACCATGATAATGCTGATGATATAGTCAAAAAGGCTACTGTTTAAAAAGATATTGACAATCATAGCTAGTATGAGGCCCACTAAAGCTGCCAACAAGGCACGTCCCATACCGCTCAAGTCCTTCTTAATCACAACTCCGATAAGAGCCATCACAAAGAAGAGAGCTGCACTAGATACAAAGGCTGTCAAAACAGTACCTGGGGTATAGAGCGAGACAACGAAACTCAGTGTAAAACCGTTTAAAACGGAATAAAGCAAGAAAATTGGCAAGGCTGCTGGACTGTTTTTTAAAGCCATACTACTCGCTACATAGACCAGAGCAACTTCTACAAAGCCCGCAACTATTAGCCATACACGAGCATTCATCATAATTTGAACGAGCAAATCCTGGAAAGTTGTCAACATGAGTCCTGAGACAAGGGCTGATAAGCCAATTCCCAAACCTACAAAAGCATAGACTTTTGCATAGAATTGATTCAAACCAGAACGTTCTTGAATAATTGTTTGATTCATATCTTTTTCTCCTTATAAAAGTATTTTTATTGATTAT
The DNA here is from genome assembly GCF_001068775.1 of Streptococcus pseudopneumoniae. Lineage (GTDB taxonomy): Bacteria > Bacillota > Bacilli > Lactobacillales > Streptococcaceae > Streptococcus > Streptococcus pseudopneumoniae_N. Next base: position 19,800 of record NZ_JWAJ01000148.1, on the reverse strand, counting down.
AACAAAAATAAACTATTTTAACTCAAATAAAACATAAGTATACCCGCTGCAATGGCAACATTGAGACTTTCCGCCTGGCCCTTCATGCTGATATGAACCAGTTGGTCCGCCTGCTCTGCCATGAATGGACTAATGCCTTGACCTTCATTTCCCATGACCAAGGCGAAGTCCTCTTGACGAGCAAGTTCACGATAATCTTTAGAATTTTGGGACAAGGTAGTTGCTAGAATCAGTAAATCGCTCTTTTTAGCCTTTTCGCGAAATGTTTCAACAGACATGCGATAAATCGGCAAATGGAAATGACTTCCTTGCATGGAGCGAAGAGTTTTGAGGCTATAGATATCTGCTGACTTACTGGAAACAATGACTCCAGAAAAACCTGCCGCATCTGCCGTTCGAATCATAGTCCCAACATTTCCAGGATCCTGCACATCTTCTAAAAAGAGATACTTTCCTTGGCTCAAATCTGGCAACTGCTCCTCTTCCTTTTGGACAATGGCAACAATACCCTGAGGAGTTTGCGAATCTGCTAAATCAAGCAAGATTTCTTCAGTAACAAAGACAGTCTGGGAATAGTCCATTAATTTTTCGCCATACTCTGCAAGGGCAAATATTTTCTCAATCTTTGCACCAGCCTGAATAGCTTCTTCAAACAGATGCCAGCCCTCAATCAAGTAAGAGGTTTTCCGATATTTTTTTTGATGTAATTTTTTGGCATTTTTCACCACAGAATTGGCTTTAGAGGTTATAATAGTCATAGAAATATTATAACACAATCAAGGAGGTTTGGTATGCAAAAGGTTAAAATGATCGCCCAAGGTCGCGTCCAAGGAGTGGGCTTCCGCTGGGGTGTCTATACCCTAGCTCTAGAACTAGGTGGCATTACGGGTCGTGTCTGGAATAACGATGACGGAACCGTTGAGATTCTGGCCCAGGCAGAGTCTTCTGCCATTATGGCTAAGTTTATCCAAGAGATTCGAAAAGGCCCTACCCCATTCTCTAAAGTAACCTACCTAGATGTGCAAATGAGTAACTTTCCATCTTATTCAGACTTCAAAGTCGCAAATTAGGTCTCTAGAACTATTGTATATTTTCCAAAAAAACAGTAGAATAGAAAGGTATAATTTTTAAAGAAGGAATAAAAACAGTGAAATCTATTAAACGTTTTGCACTCTCAGCTATGGGAGTGGCTATGTTGCTTGTCTTGACTGGTTGCGTTCAGGTTGATAAAGCAACAGGTAAGCCAATTGGTCCCGTTTGGGAGTTCTTGGGTGCTCCGATGGGAGAAGCTATCAAGTACTTCGCCAATGATCAAGGCCTCGGTTTCGGTGTTGGAATCATCATCGTAACCATTATCGTTCGCTTGATTATCCTCCCACTTGGTATCTACCAATCATGGAAGGCAACGCTTCACTCTGAGAAGATGAATGCTCTCAAGCACGTTCTTGAACCACATCAGACTCGCCTGAAAGAAGCAACAACTCAAGAAGAAAAACTCGAAGCCCAACAAGCTCTCTTTGCTGCTCAAAAAGAGCACGGCATCAGCATGTTTGGCGGCGTGGGATGTTTCCCTATCCTCATTCAAATGCCTTTCTTCTCTGCTATCTACTTTGCTGCCCAACATACTGAAGGAGTTGCCCAAGCAAGCTACCTAGGAATTCCTCTGGGCTCACCTAGTATGATTTTAGTTGCCTTTGCTGGTATCCTTTACTATCTTCAATCACTCCTTTCTTTACATGGAGTTGAGGACGAAACTCAAAGAGAACAAATCAAGAAGATGCTCTATATGAGTCCTCTCATGATTGTCGTGTTCTCTGTCTTCTCACCAGCCAGCGTTACACTTTACTGGGTTGTCGGTGGTTTCATGATGATTCTTCAACAATTTATCATCAACTACATCGTTCGTCCAAAACTTCGTAAAAAAGTACGCGAAGAATTTGCTAAGAACCCACTAAAAGCAAGCAAAACTTCAATCACTCGTAAAGATGTGACCCCTGAACCAGCAACAGCTATCACAACTTCTAATAAGAAGAAAAACAAAAAACGCAATGCTGGAAAACAACATTCTAGATAAAAAATAAAAGGCTTAGCTTAAATGCTGAGTCTTTTCTATAGTCGAAAAGAGGCCGAGAAAAAATCCCGACCTCTTCTTTCATTTTATCCATGTACACGTTTCATGTAATCTTGATAGCTTTCTGTATCCATCAATTCCTTAGCATTCTTGACACGATCTGCTGTTGGAGGTTTAACTCCTTCAAGGGAATATGGAATCCCAAGTTCACGCCATTTGAACTCACCCATAGTGTGGTAAGGCAAGATTTCAAACTTATCAACATTTTTGAGAGTTTTTACAAACTTACCAAGTTCAATCAAATCCTCATCTCTGTCTGTCAATCCAGGTACAAGAACGTGACGAATCCAAACAGGTTTACCGATTTCTGACAAGTACTGAGCACAAGCCAAGATGTTTTTATTGGTTTGACTGGTTACAATCTTGTGTTGCGCTTCGTTGATTTCCTTGATATCAAGGAGAACCAAGTCTGTCACGGCCATCAACTTGTTGAACTTTTCTAGATAGCGTGGTTTGTTACGGAATGGAAGGGCACAAGTATCCAAGGTACAGTGGATACCTTTTTCCTTTGCCTTAGTAAAGAGGGCAATCAAGAAATCAATCTGCAAGAGGGCTTCTCCTCCACTGACTGTGATACCTCCCTTGTCACCCCAGAAACCACGATAACGAAGCGCTTCTTCTAGAACATCATCTACTGTTCGTACACGAGATTTATTTGTTTCCATAGCCCAAGTATCAGGGTTATGGCAATATTGGCAACGCATCTGACAGCCTTGCAAAAAGACAATAAAACGAATTCCAGGCCCATCTACCGCCCCAAAACTCTCTGTCGAATGCACCATTCCTGTCACTTGTCCATAGTCAATTATTTCCTCAGACATATCGTTACCTTCCTTGAAAACGTTTTATAGTCTTTATTATACCATGACTGAAAAGAAAAACCACAGATTTTGCCTATTTTTTAGAAAACAATCTGTTTTTCACTTTCAACTTTCATGATTTTCAAAATATTTATTAATCCTTGTCAAAATCAAAGCCATAGAGAGTCGCAAAATAGTCCTCTGGTCGCTCGGCTCGGCGGATCAAGCGTGCTCCACCATCCTCTGTATATAGAATTTCTGCCGAACGAAGCTTGGCATTGTACTGGTAACCCATAGAGAAGCCATGCGCACCTGTATCATGAATGACTAACAAATCACCAATTTCTGTTTGAGGTAGATCACGATTAACTGCAAACTTATCGTTATTTTCACAGAGAGAACCAACAACATCAACGATTTCAGTCTGACCATCAGGATGCATCATATTGGTGATGTGGTGATAGGCTCCATACATAGCCGGTCTCATCAGGTTGACAGCTGAGGCATCTACTCCAAGATAAGTTCGGTAGGTTTTCTTTTTATGGGTTACTTTAGTCACTAGAATTCCATGAGGTGCCAACATAAAGCGTCCTAACTCTGTAAAAATCTTAACTTGACCAAGACCTGCTGGTGTGAGGACTTCCTCATAAACCTGACGAACTCCCTCACCAATTACAGCGATATCATTTGGCTCCTGATCTGGACGATAGTTGACTCCGATTCCTCCAGAAAGATTGATGAAGTCCAGCGAAATTCCTAACTTTTTCTTGATTTCTACTGCCAATTCAAAAAGCTGACGTGCTAATTCTGGATAGTAGAGATGGGTCACTGTATTGGAAGCTAGGAAGGAATGAATCCCAAAGGTTTTAGCTCCCTTTTCTTTCAAGATGGCAAAGGCTTCAAAAAGCTGTTCCTTAGTCATCCCGAACTTAGCTTCACCAGGATTATCCATAATATCCGTACCCAGTTCAAATACTCCACCAGGATTGTAACGGCAAGAGATGATTTCTGGGATGCCTGCTGCACGTTCCAAATGCTCGATATCTTCAAAGGCATCCAAATTAATCGTCGCACTTAATTCACGGGCATAGGCATATTCTCGATCTGGGGTGTTGTTAGATGAGAACATCATATCCGCCCCTGAAAACCCAAGCCTGTGACTCATCAAAAGTTCAACATAACTAGAACAATCCACTCCACATCCTTCTTCTTGTAAGATTTTCAAGATGGCTGGAGTTGGCGTTGCCTTAACTGCGAAGTATTCTTTAAAGCCCTTATTCCAAGAAAAGGCTTTATTTACTGCTCGTGCTTTCTCGCGAATCCCTTTTTCATCGTAGAGATGAAAAGGGGTTGGAAACTCCCCAACAATCTTTTCTAAGGCTTCACGTTTAATAAATGGTGTTTTCATAGGACTCCTTCATATTCATTATCAAAGAAAGGCTGGGACGAAAGTTCCAACCTTTGTATTTCAAGTCAATTCTTATTTTTCTGTATCGAATATATTTCCAACTTCAACAGCAATTTGTTGGTTCTTCACATCAATGTTCGTGACTCTCAAGAGTGACTTGTAGTCGAACTGTTGTTCACGGTCTTCCTGTGCATTATCAGCAAAGACGGCTACTCCAGCCAACTCTGAATCAAACTCAGACAAGAGGCTAATCATCCCGTTAATGGTTCCTCCACCCTTCAAGAAGTCATCGACGATCAAGACACGACTTCCTGCTTTGAGGCTACGTTTTGAAAGGAACATCTTTTCGATACGGTCACTAGAACCTGAAACATAGTTGACACTAACAGTTGAACCTTCAGTGATTTTCAAGTCGCGACGGACAATGACAAATGGTACGTTGAGGACATTTGCTACCGCATTCGCAAGCGGAACCCCTTTGGTCGCAACAGTCATAACGGCATCAATCTTCTGATCCATAAAGCTCTTAGCAATAATGCGACCGATATTTTTCAAAATAGCTGGAGTGCTCAATAGGTCAGATAAATAAATGTAGCCACCTGGCAGAATGCGGTCACTCTCTGAAAGTTTATCACGAAGCTCTTCGATAATCGTTTTAGACTCGAGGTCAGATATTGATGGTGTAAAAATAACACCACCACCAGCACCTGTCACCGTTTGAATATGCCCGATTTCAATTTCTTCGAAGGCCCGTTTAATGATGACAATGTCTTCAGAAATAGACGATTTGGCAGATTCATACTTTTCCGCAAAGGTGTTGAGACTGGTTAATTTGTATGGATTGTTAATCAAGTAATTGGAAATGACAACCATCCGATCACTTCTTCTTAATTTCATTATATATTTACCATTCTTTTTTATTTAATCTTTCTTCATTATATCACACTAAAGCAAAAAAACGAACTTTATTGTCTAAATAAAGTTCATTTTTTTAGTTTCTAGTCTAATTTTGGCTTGTAGAAGGAACGATTGTCCATAGCAAATACTTTATTAGTCATTTCTCCATCATCAACAAGAGCCAGAGCTGTTGTCATCATCATCATACTGGCATCCAAATTGTCAATCATATGAATAATTTCTGCTTCCATAATTCGTGGACGAACAGGGCTACCGTACTCAAGGAGACCATGGTGACTGAGAATGACATGGCGAAGAAGGACAACCTCTTCTCTAGTATCATCAATGCCAAGCTCCATTACTGCTTTGGTAATCTCACTATCAATCAAAGCAATATGACCAATAAGGTTTCCTCTTACTGTGTACTCTGTCTGGTCGGGTCCCGTCAACTCGATTACCTTGGCTAAATCATGGAGCATGATTCCTGCATAAAGTAAACTTTTATTGAGCTGAGGATAAATATCTGCTATCGCTTCTGCCAAACGAACCATAGTAGCAGTATGGTAAGCAAGACCTGTCTCAAAAGCATGATGGTTGGTCTTAGCAGCTGGATAGGAGTAGAATTCCTTGTCATACTTGGTGTAGAGATTTCGAACAATTCGCTGCCAAATTGGATTTTCAATTTTAAAAATCATCTGCGCCATATACTCACGAATCTCTTTGGCATCTACTGGAGATTTAACCTTGAAGTCCGCTGGGTCATTTGGTTCGCCAGGTTGTGGTAAGCGAAGGGTGATTTGATTAACCTGAGGCGTATTGTTGTACACTTCACGACGACCTTGCATATGGACTACTTTCCCTGCTGTAAAGGTTTCAACATTGTGGGGTTGAGCATCCCAGAGCTTCCCTTCGATTTCTCCACTATCATCTTGGAAGGTGAAGGCTAGGTAGTTTTTCCCAGCACGTGTCTGTCTCAGGTCAGCTGACTTGATCAGGTAAAAGCCTTCAAAAAGCTCATCTTTCTTCATGTGACTAATCTTCATATTCTTCCTCATCTTCTTGGAATTGGAGCAAATCAAGCGCAGGCTCACCTTCTGATAACTCAATGCGACGAAGCGTTCGCTCGATAGCTGTAGTACGACGGTTTAATAAATCATCAATATTGCCAGAGGCATGTTGGAGATGTTTTTGTGCCTTGACCAAAATACCTCCAAACTTGCCAAATTCTGTTTTGACACTAGCTAGGGTTTTACTGATATGATCAGCACTCTTTTGGATATTAAGAGTTTTGAAGCCAACTGATAAGGAGTTAAGAAGAGCCGACAAGGTACTTGGACCTGCAACAATAATCTGTTCCTCCCGTCTCAAATCATCAAAGAAAATTGGATTGCGAACAATTTCTGAGTAGAGACCTTCTGTCGGTACAAACAAAACTCCAAAATTGGTTGTCCGAGGCGGCGCCAGGTACTTACTCTTGATATCCTTGGCAAAACGCTTGACGCTTGCTAGGAGAGACTTACGACAACGCTCAATTTCCTCCTTGTCACCTGCTTCATAGGCTTCTTCCAGACGGTAATAATCCGCCAATGGAAACTTGGAGTCAATCGGTAGGTAGACATATTCTTGGTCTCCTTGCCCAGGCAACTTAATAGCGTATTCCACACGTTCACTGGAGTTTTCAACAGTTGCAAATTCTCGTTCATACTGGGCAGGTGTCATGATATCTTCGATAATCTGCCCCAGTTGTAATTCTCCTAGAATTCCTCGCGTTTTAGTTCCAGAAAGGACTTTATTTAGGGCACCGACATCACGGGCGACCGTCTGCATTTCACCTAGACCACGATTGACAGATTCCAGTTGCTTGGAAACTGTCTCGAAAGACGCTTGCAAGCGTGTCTGCAAGGTCTTTTCTAGCTTTTCCTCAACCGTTTGGCGCATCTGCTCTAAACGTTGCTCATTTGACTCCTGCAAGGCCTGTAGTCGTTGGTCAGTCTTATCTCTGGTTTGGAGGAGGTTTTCATTCATCTCCTGTCGAACCTGAGTCAGACCTTGGTGCAATTCGATCCGCACCTCCTGCAAACGATCACTAACAGCCACTTCTAGATTTTTTTGGTTCAGCTGGCTTGCTTGTCTGGCTTGCTCAAAGCGATAATCTAACTGGTCTGATAAATGATCTGCCTGATCTTCCAAACTCTTACTTAGGTGTTTCTCCTGCTTATCCTGCCTTTGCCAAATAAGAAAGAGGCCGGCTAGATTAGCAACTAATAAAACAACAAGTAAACTTTCCATCCTACCTCCTGTCTTTGCTATGCAAGACAACCACATAGCCATCTGGGCAAGTCACCGAAACTTCCCTATCTATATATTCGTTAGAAGCGTAAACTTTCTTAAAGAAAAAATTCTCTTCAGTCAATTCGTACTTGGCTCCGATAATGGTTAACTGACTGTCCCTCACAGGCATAAAGGCCAGATAATCATAGTCCAAACGTGGTTCAAGTTGACTGGTCCCTTCTGGGCAATAGCTAATCAAATTTTGCCCATCCTCAATCTCTATTTGACGCATATAGGGCGCCAATTTAGGATTGCTAGGCAGAAAGACATTGGCCAGCATATGGTCAATGCGACCACCTAGGGCGCCAAAAATGGTCACTCGAGCTTGAGGATCTTTTTCAAAAACCGTTAACAGTGCTAGTTCCAGATCCGTATCATCTTTTTCTGGCTGGGCTTGGACAAAGTGTCGCGCACGTTTTTGAATCAACTGACGCTCTTCCATAGTCACAGAATCAAAATCCCCAACGGCTATAGTAAGAGGAAGTTTTTCCTCCAGTACCCAGAGTGAGCCACGGTCCACACCGACAAAGCAATCAAAATCTATCCTATAATGTCCACGGTCTCCACCAGCAAAAACTGCAACTTTAGTCCAGTTGTTTTCGGAGAGCTTGCACTCGTTCATTGACATCTCCCTTAAAGACATAAGACCCTGCTACAAAAACTGTTGCACCAGCTTCTTTGGCTTGAGCAATAGTTTTATCATCAATCCCACCATCCACTTCGATCTCAAAGTTCAAGCCCTTCTCCTCACGAAGTGCCACCAACTCACGAATCTTATCCATGGTTTCTGGCAGAAAGGCTTGTCCACCAAATCCAGGGTTAACCGTCATGACCAAGACTTGATCAACTAAGTGAAGCACGTGCTTGATAGCCTCAGCAGGCGTTCCAGGATTGATAACAACCGATGGTTTGACACCTAGAGAACGAATCTTTTGAAGAGCGCCATGGATATGAGGTGTTGCCTCTACGTGAATGCTGATGATATCTGCCCCTGCACGCGCAAAATCTTCTAGATGGTGTTCAGGATTAGAGACCATCAAGTGGCAATCAAAAACCATCTTGCTATGGGGGCGAAGGCTTTCGACCACACCTGCACCAAAGCTGATTTGTGGTACAAAGTGACCATCCATGATATCGATATGGGCGTATTCTGCCCCAGTTGCTTCTAGGCGTTTAATTTCACGTTCAAAGTTGGCATAATCTGCTGCCAGAATTGACGGAGCAATCTTGTATTGAGACATAGGTTTCTCCTTATTTTGGAATTTTTTTGCTGACTTTTTTATAGGTTTCTCTGCGATTCTCAATCTCACTGAGGAATTGCAGATAATTTTCAAAACGGAAGGGCGCAATAGTACCTTCTTCAACTGCTGGTTTCACTGCACAGGACGGCTCATGGGTATGGGTACAAGTGCGGAATTTGCAGTTTCGGCTGACACTAGCAATCTCTGGGAAGGCCTGATTGAGGTCTTCCGCCGTTGATACTTCATAGTCCAAGGATGAAAAGCCCGGTGTATCTGCGATTTTACCTCCATTGAGATTATAAAAACTAACCGCTCGAGTAGTGTGGCGCCCGCGACCCAGACTGTCTGAAATTTCTCCTGTTTCAAGATTGAGGTCTGGTGCGATTTTATTGAGAAGAGTTGACTTCCCAACACCTGTCTGCCCCATAAAGACTGTCACCTTGTTTGTCAATAGTGGCAAGAGCTCTTCCTTACTAGTCACAAAGTCGTAGCCGATGGCACGATAGGTCTGCTCGTAACAATCCAGTTCTAGTCGATCTGACAAGAGGTCCATTTTAGAAATATAAACGATAGGATGAATGCCCTTATGTTCTAAGAGAACCAAGAAACGATCCAACAAATTGCTATTAAAATCAGGTTCCTTGACAGACATGATTACTACAGCTTGGTCAATATTGACAATAGGCGGACGGACCAGACTGTTTTTCCGTTCATGAATCTTGAGGATATAGCCTTCTGAATTTTCCTCGGCAGAAAAATCTACCCAGTCTCCAACGTAGGGAGTATGGCCTTTTTTACGGAAATTCCCACGCGCGCGTGTTTGATAAACCTGACCCTCACTCTCCACATAGTAGAATCCTGCCAAGGCTTTAATGATTTGTCCCCGCATCTTAGAGTCCTTGCCCTTTAAGTGCATCTGCTAGGCTGGCAAACTCTTCCAAGCTGAGAGCTTCCCCACGCACACTTGGTGACAAGCCTGCTTGGTCCAAAGCCTTGGTCAGCTTGTCCTTGACCTCTTCAGTCTTGCCAAAGTAACCTGTCAAATTGTTCCACAAGGTCTTTCGGCGATGGGTGAAACTTGCCTTGGAAACCTTAAAGAAAAAGTTCTCGTCTTCAACTGCTACAGCTGGTTCTGGACGGCGCACCATTTTCAAAATAGCAGAGTCCACATTTGGTGCTGGTACAAAGACCGTACGAGGCACGATGAAGGCAACCTTGGCCGTCATGTAATACTGAACTGCAATCGACAAACTACCATAAGCCTTGGTATTTGGTTGTGCAGAGATACGATCTGCTACTTCTTTCTGCATCATGACGACAAACTCACTAAAAGGAATCCCACTTTCAATCAAGTGCATGAGAATAGGGGTCGTGATGTAGTAAGGTAAGTTAGCTACTACCTTAATAGGCAGGTCAGGATTTTTAAAATTCTGGATATGTTGCGCCAAATCAACCTTGAGAATATCTTCGTTAACTACGGTCACATTGTCAAAACCACGTAAAGTATCCACTAGGATTGGTACCAAACGGTGGTCAATCTCAAAAGCCATGACTTGAGCTGCACGCTCAGCTAAAAATTCAGTCAAAGCACCAATACCCGGCCCGATCTCAATGACATTAACCTGGTCATCAATCTCAGCCGTATCCACAATTTTTTGAAGGATATTGGTATCGGTCAAGAAATTTTGCCCGAAGGACTTTTTAAAGGTAAAACCGTGACGCTCCAGCACTGCCTTGGTCACGCTATAATCTGCAATTCTCATTTATTCTCTTTTCTAATTATTAAAGAACTCTCTAATTGCCTTCTAGTTCCTAACTGAGCTCTTGCATCTCTTTAAAAGCTGTTAGGCTAACATAGGCACCCGCTTCATAGTATTCCGTTGGATTAATGGCATAGTCAAAGCCTTCAATCATGCCTCCAGCTTCTTCAATCATGCCATTCCACTTTTCATCAAAGACCATTCTCAGACGTTTCCAATCAGTAAATACTGGGACGGAATTTCGTCCATCTTTTCCCTCTCTAACGGGAATATTAAAGTTAGCGTCTTTTTCCAAAACAAAGGAATTCCCTTCTGAATTATCCTCTGGGAATCCTGATGCTGCATCTAATGGAAGCAAGAATTTTGCCTTAGGCATAGCCATAGAGAAGAACTTGTAGTAAAGCCCATAAACTAGTTCTTGCTCTTCTGTAGTCGGTTGATCCATCTGTCCCATCAGGAGCATCCATCTTACCAGGTCAGGATTCATGACAGGCACTTGTATTTCTGGCAAATCAGAAAAATCTGGTTTTTGAACCAAGGCAGGAGCGCTGACGCTGACTTCCTTGGAATTAAAGATTGCTCCCATGGCACCGTTTAAGTAAAAGGCTGTCCCAAGGAAATTCTCAATCCCTGTTTTGTCTTCCGTATTTTCAATCAGTTTTACCACTGAGTTTGGTCGACTATCAATGGTTTCCTTGAATTGGCGATACCAAGATGGTGTCAACAGCATAATCATGGGATCAGTACACAGATAACCTTCCTCACCTCTGTCATAGGTCGTTGAGAAAAGGTAAGGTTCGCCTGTTTTTTCCGAATAAACTGCATAAACAGAATCTGCTACTAACAACTTGTCCTTGACGATTTCCGCTAGACGTTCCAACTTGCGAGTGTTGGCTTGATAGCTTTCTTCGCTTTCAGTTTCCTGATTTTGACGGCATTTCCATAAAAAGAGACGTAAAATCTCTACACTGTCATCAAGGCTAGCTGACAAATAGTCTTCATTAGTCAATTGACCCTCTTGGATGGCTACAAAAGCACGATAAAGGGCATCTGAATAGCTTGATAATTTTTGCTCTTCCTCAACACCTGAACTAAAGAGCACACTTCCTTTTTTCAATTTATCCAAAGAAGGAAGCCTATCAACCACTAGATGCGCGAGAACTTCATCAGTAAGACTATCTGCATCTTTGTTTTGACTGCTAAGTTTTTTAACCTCTACAGTACCAAGAGCGTCCATTCCTTGGTCAGGATTGCAAAACTGCAACTGATCTCCAACCTTGAGAGTCCCTTCTAAACTCCCAACGATCAATAATTGATTCGTTTCCTTCATTGGGAACAAATCTAAAACTCCAATACATGCATTGTTTTTAGATTCTTCTCTTTCATTCTGTGCTTCAGTTATTTCAGTTGCCTCTGCAGTTTCCGTCTTTTTTAAAAAATCAAAGATTCCCATAACTTTTCCTCATTAACTCCACACAAGGCTAATTCCGTGGAGCACTTTTCTAATGCTTGCTATCAAGCCTGATTAAACCGTATATGATTACTTCTATTGTATCATATTCCCCCTACATTTTGGGACGGTTTCTCAATTCTCATACGATTTCATGGCATCTTCAACTTCAGCTAGACTGATTCCAAATAATTCTAAACGCTTGAGAAGTTGTTTCCCATTGGAATAACCGATACGAAGATTCTCTCCTAGATATTCTCTGCGTTTTCGGCTGTCTGCTCCAGCTAGAAACCCTAATCGGATCAAGTCACTACGGCTAATATCAAAGTCACTTTCTGCTGCAAATTGCTCTGTGACTTGTTCCAGCGCTGTTTTCAAGTCTTCATAACTGGCATGTTCGATTCCTAGAGAACGTCCCTTGGTCTTGGACTTAGGAACTGCCTCATCACGTTTGAGAAAAGCGTGCTGCACTGATGGAACAGCCGTCATAATCATCCGACGAATGCGTTCCCCGTTGAAATCAGGATCTGTAAAGACAATCACCCCATGACGTTCATGTAAACGTTGAATTCGTTCAAGGTCCTGTTCATTGATAGCCGAACCACGAGTCTCATAGGTCTCCACGTCAAAGTAGCGTTTTAGATTTGCCGTATCGTCACGCCCTTCGACTACGATGACTTGGGAAATTTTCTCTTTCATGATTTACTTTCCAATCCAAAGATTCGTTCAGCATTGGTACTTGTCACTGCTGCCAATTCTTCTGTCGTCATGCCACGCAAGTCCGCAATAAAGTCTACTACATAGCGCGTGTAAGCTGTCTTATTTTCACGCCCACGCTTGGGTACTGGGGCTAAATAAGGTGCATCTGTCTCTACCAAAATCTTGTCCAAAGGAAGTTCTCTGGCAGCTTCTTGGATATCCGTCGCCTTCTTAAAGGTCACCACTCCTGAGAAGGAAATGGTCATACCAAGCTCAACAAACTTCTCAGCCCAATCCAAAGAACCTGAGAAGGAATGCATGATGCCGCCACGTGGACCAACTCCCTCACTCTTAATAATTTCATAGGTATCTTCGAGCGCATCACGTGTGTGAACCACAAAAGGTAAGTCCAGTTCCTTAGATAGCTGGATCTGACGACGAAAAACCTTTTCTTGAACTTCCTTAGATGCCGTCATCCAGTGGTAGTCCAAACCAATCTCGCCCAAGGCAACAACTTTTGGATGTTTTAGTTTTTCTAGCAAGTAATTCTCAACTTCCTCTGTATAGGTTCCTGCTTCCGTTGGATGCCAGCCAATCGTCGCATAGAGTTGGTCATACTTGTCCACTAGTTCAAGAGCACGCTCAATAGTCGGTTTGTCAAAACCAACAATATTCATCCGAGTCACACCCATTTCAGCTGCTAAGGCTATTTCTTCTGCTTCTCTTCCTGAAAATTCTTCCACATTCAAGTGGGTATGTGTATCAAAAATCATGTATATTCCCTCGTTTTTTCTACCTTCTATTATACCAAAAAACTAGTCTCATTCTTATAGGAAAAAATATTTTGAAATCACTCATTTTTTCTTGACGGTATTTTTTCGTAGCAGTATAATAACTCTTGTTGAAATTTTTCAGAAAAGGAAAGAAAATGTTTACAAAACTAAAATATACCTTTATTGGTCGTCCCCTTAAGTCCTTAACTGAAGGCGAGGGAGGACTACTTGGAAAAACGCAGGCACTCGCAATGCTATCAAGCGATGCTCTATCATCTATTGCCTACGGGCCTGAACAGGTCGTCCTCGTCTTGGCCAGCCTTTCTCCGCTTGCTATCTGGTGGAGTCTCCCTATTGGCATTTTTGTCCTCTTACTATTAGCTAGCCTGACCATTTCCTACCGGCAAATCATTCACGCCTACCCTCAAGGTGGAGGTGCCTATATGGTAACTCGAGAAAATCTATCTCCTGAGCTAGGTTTGATTGCTGGAGGAAGCCTGCTTGTTGACTATATGCTAACAGTTGCCGTATCCGTGGCTGCAGGAGCTGATGCTATCACAGCAGCACTGCCTACCCTCCACCCCTATAACCTCCACATCGCCATTTTTCTGGTCTGTTTACTCATGCTTTTGAATCTAAGAGGTTTGAAGGAATCCGCCAGTTCTTTGATGATCCCTGTCTATCTCTTTATCTTTAGTACAGTCTTCCTCTTATTGTTTGGTATCTTCCAACTGTTGACAGGCTCTCTAAGCTATCATGCAACTTCCTCTATTGGTCAAACCGTCCCAAGTCTCTCAATTGTCCTCATTTTAAGAGCCTTCACCAGCGGTTCGGCTTCACTAACAGGGGTTGAAGCTATCTCAAATGCCGTTCCATTTTTCAAGAGCCCTAAAGAAAAAAACGCAGCTCAAACATTGACCATCATGTCACTTATCCTTGGATTTCTATTTGCAGGGATTACCTTCTTAAACTACTGGATGGGAATTACCCCTCAACACGGAGAAACAATCCTCTCACAAATGGCTAAAGGGATTTTAGGGGATTCAGCTATCGGTCAGATTGTTTATTATCTCTTCCAATTCTCAACTGCCCTAATCCTAGCTGTCGCTGCAAATACTGGTTTTTCAGCCTTTCCGATGTTGGCTTACAATATGGCTAAGAACAAGTACATGCCCCATCTCTTTATGGAGAAGGGAGACCGCCTAGGTTACTCAAACGGTATCTTAACACTAGCCTTTGGTGCTATGATTCTTCTGCTCATTTTTAACGGAAATACAGAACGCTTGATTCCTCTCTATACTATCGGAGTTTTCGTTCCTTTTGCACTTTCTCAAACAGGGATGATTCGCCACTGGAAAAAAGAAAAAGGCTCTCATTTCTTAAAATCTGCCTTTGCTAATATCCTTGGTGCCATCATTTGTTACGCTATTGTCCTTATTCTACTCTTCTTCAGGCTTGGGGATATCTGGCCATTCTTCCCAATCATCCTGGTATTGACCTTCCTATTTCTGTCTATCCACAGTCATTACCAAAAAGTGGCGAAACAACTTCGACTTTATGAAGGAATTCAAAAGAAAGCCTACGATGGCAATGTCGTCCTTGTCTTAGTAGGAAATGTTACTCGAGTCAGCGTTGGAGCGATTAACTACGCTCAAAGTATAGGAGATGAAGTTTTGGCCATGCACATTTCCACCAAGGAAACCGAAGAAAAAGACCAAGAAATCCTCCAAGAATTTGCTGACTACTTCCCAAATATTACTCTTAAAACCATTAATACTAGCTATCGCGATATCATTACTCCTACAGTCCGCTATGTTCGAAAGATTTCTCAAGAAGCTAAGAACAAGAACTACACGGTTACAGTTCTTGTACCCCAGTTTATCCCTAATAAACCTTGGCAAAATATCCTACACAATCAAATGAGCCTTAAATTAAAATATGCTCTCAGATGGCACGAAGATGTCGTCGTTGCTAGCTACTCTTATCATTTGAAAGAATAAAGAAAAGGCATTACCAGAACCAACAAGCTCCTGGTAATGCCTTTTTCTGAATCTAGTCCCTAAAATTAGACTTATACTCAATGAAAATCAAAGAGCAAAACTAGGAAACTAGCCGCAGGCTGCTCAAAGCACTGCTTTGAGGTTGTAGATGAAACTGACGAAGTCAGCTCAAAACACTGTTTTGAGGTTGTGGATAGAACTGACGAAGTCAGTAACCATACCTACGGCAAGGCGACGTTGACGCAGTTTGAAGAGATTTTCGAAGAGTATTAAAATTTTATTGATAACCTTCTTCTATCGAACGTGGTTAGCCAAATCTTCTTGGGATTTTTTATTTGACTCAGCTTTTTCTTTTTGCCATTTTTCATAAAGTTCTTGGTACTGTTTAGCCGTCACAGGTTCCTTTTGCAATTCAACATATTTGTAGTTGTCCGCATCTCCTTTGTGTCCAACAAATGAGAAGGCCGCTGTAAATGGAACAGTCTTACGGAAGATAGGATTAGCCCCTCCACTTTGAACTGGTAGGAAGAGAGCACTATCTGTCAACCAAGCTTGAACTTCAGCAAATTTTTCATAACGTGTTTGCATATTTTCATTCTCATTATCTGCCGCACCCAACAACTCCCTGTAGGTAGCTAGACCAAGTTTTTCTTTGACTTCATTGTCTTTTCCTGGAGTCAAGCCAAGATTTTTCAACTGAGAACCAGAGTCTGGATCCAAGAGATCAAGATAGGTCTTCGGATATGAGAAATCTCCACTCCAACCTGAGATATCAATGTCATAGTCCTTTTGATCTGCGGTATCCGCAAAGAAGGTAGCATTGTCTTTCTCATCTGGAGACAATTGAATGATATCAATAACCACATTATCTGAACCAAGCGTCGCTTCAACGGTCTGCTTGAAGGAGCTTGCTTGCTGAACATCCAACTTAGCAGTCTGATCAACCAACATATCCAAGTGGATAGGGAAGGTCACGCCTTCTGCTTGCAAACTATCTTTAGTCTTGGCAAATTCAGCCTTGGCTTTTTCAGGATCCAAGAAAGCAGCTTGAGCATCATTCAGATTGATATTAGACCACTCTGTACCATAGTTGACCATCTTTTCATTGACCGCATCTCCAAAGTTTTTTCCACCAATTTGAACAAAGTTACTTGGTGTGACTGTATTTCTAAGGATTCGATCAGCCCCATCTTCTCCATTTGTCTGGGCAGCATAGGCATGACGGTCAAAGGCAAAGTTAATGGCCTGACGGAAATCTTTATTTTGCATAGCTAGACGAGAATCCGTCTTTTCTTTGTCCGTCTGTTTCATGGTTTGCTTGTAACTTTGACGATTGACATTGAAGAGATAGTAGAAGGTTATAGCATTTTGAGGGGTATAGGTAATCTTATCTTCATTCCCTTTTTTCAACTGATCAAACACAGAGCTTGTTGGGAAGATACGCCCGTCTGTATAGTTGCCTTCCAAGAATCCTCTAGCCAAACTATCTTGGTCTGAACCGTCAAAAAAAGAGAGCTTCACTTTCTCAATTTTAACATTGTCCTTATCCCAGTAATTAGGGTTTTTATCAAATTCAATCAAAGATTTTGATGTAAAGGACTTAAACAAGTAAGGACCATTTGACAAGATACTTGATGGCGTCACACTTCCAAAGTCATCTCCCTTAGCCTTCAAGAAGGCTTCATTTACCGGACTAAGGATACTTGCTGTTGTTTTAGAGTTCCAATAAGTCTCTGGTTGATTGAGGGTGTATTGTAGCGTGTAATCATCCACTGCCTTAACGCCCACAGTTGCAAAATCAGATGATTTCCCTTCAACATAGTCTGCTAGCCCTTTGATAGAGTCTTGTACCAAGTACAAGTTTTCAGCCTTTTTATCAGCCGCATACTTGAGACCAGTCACAAAGTCATGAGCTGTTACGTCCGCATACTCTTCTCCTTCAGAAGTGTACCATTTAGCTCCCTGACGGATTTTATAAGTGTAGGTCAAACCATCTTTTGACACAGTCCATGACTCAGCCATAGAAGGAATGAGGTTGCCATACCGGTCATTTTCCAACAAACCATCAATCAAGTTGGTTGTGATGCTAGAAGTGGAACCACGTGTTGAAGTAATGTAATCTAACGTATCCGGATTGCTGGCAAATACATAAGAGTAGGTTTTATCAGATGCATTTGACTGTGTCGAGCTACAAGCTACCATCAAGAAGCTAGCACTCAAAAGCCCAGCTCCTAGTAAGAGAGCTTTTGATTTTTTCATAAATATTCTCCATTTATATAGTATATGAAATATTATAGTGGATTGAAATAAGATATGAACAGAGAGATTAGGAAAGTCAAACTAATTTCTAGAAATATTTTTAGCAGTTGTAGTGTACTGTTATAAATTCAATCTCCTATATACACTATTATAGAAAAAATAGAAAGTAAATGCAGGCCATCATTTAGGGCAAAACAAAAGCCAGTAGACTCGAGTTCCTACTGACTTCATTGTTGAATTCGTTTGGTTTATGCAGCCAAAACTTTGCGTCCTTTACGACGACGAGCTGCCAATACGCGACGACCGTTTTTAGTTGACATACGGTTACGGAATCCGTGTTTGCGCGCACGACGTAGTTTACTTGGTTGATAAGTACGTTTCACGATGAATACCTCCTCATAGATTTTGTATTCGTTTAGCCGGCTATAAAGTGATCAGTTACTAAACATACTTTACTATTCTATCTGATTCTTTCGCATTTGTCAATAGCTCTGACAAATGTTTCCAGCTTTTTTGCAGGGGGTAATTTCTCAAAGTAACTTCCACTTTCCTGACCAAAGTGGAAATTAGTCTAAAACGGATTTTTATGGTGGAATTAAGTGTGAGACGTTTGTGGTAGAAATGAGGCCTACTATGATCAAACATAAACACCTTACCCTTTCAGACCGTAATGATATCCAATTAGGTTTAGAGCGCGGTGAAACCTTCAAAGCTATCGGGCAACTTATTCTAAAAGACCCGACTACTGTTTCCAAAGAAGTCAAACGAAACAGACTAGTCAGAGAGTCTACGTGTGATAACCTCCCTTGTCCTTTACTTGCCAAAGCTCCCTTTGTCTGTAATGGATGTCCTAAAAGAAGACAAAACTGTGGCTATCAGAAAATCTTCTACCTCGCCAAACAAGCTCAAAAGCAGTACGAACAAACTCTTGTCGAAGCTCGTGAAGGAACTCCTCTTAATTCTCAGACTTTCTGGAACATGGATAAAATTATTTCTGATGGGGTTAAAAAGGGACAACACATCTATCATATCCTCAAAACTCATAACCTTGATGTTAGCTCCTCAACTGTCTATCGACACATCCGAAAAGGTTACCTGTCTATCGCTCCGATTGATCTTGCTAGAGCTGTTAAATTTAAAGAAAGAAGAAAAAATAATCTACCTTCCATCCCTAAAGAAGCTAAAAAAGGCCGTTCCTATGAGGATTTCCAAAACTATTTAGCCCTTAATCAACTAGACTCTTGGCTGGAAATGGATACAGTTATGGGCAGAATGGGAGGGAAAGTCCTACTCACCTTCAACCTCTCTTTCTGTAACTTTATCTTCGCTAGACTTCTGGTTAATAAAACTGCCCTTGAGGTTACCAAACACCTTTATAAAATCAAGAACACTCTTCACCAAGCGGACAAAGATTTCTTCCAACTCTTTCCTGTCATTCTGACTGATAATGGTGGAGAGTTTGCCAGGGTTGATGACATCGAAATGGATGTTCGAGGAGAGAGCAAGCTCTTCTTTTGCGACCCTAATCGCTCTGACCAGAAAGGGAGAATTGAGAAAAATCACACGCTGATTCGCGACATTCTACCTAAGGGAACTTCCTTTGACAACTTAACTCAAGAGGATATTAATCTCGTCTGTTCGCATGTCAACAGTGTCAAACGCGCTGCTTTGAATGGAAAGTCAGCCTATGAACTCTTTGCCTTTACTTACGGAGAAGAAATTCCTAAACTTCTCGGCATTTCTAAAATACCTGCAGAAGATGTCTGTCAGTCTTCTAAATTACTCCAACATAAAATCTAAAAACTAACCAAAAAACCCATTCAAACGTCTCATACTAACTTCCACCATAGCGGAACTTAATCTGAAACGCTTTCAGATGAGGGGATTTTGTGCGCTCTTTTTTCTATTCCTTTCGACTACAAAAGCGATGAAATCAAGCATGAGTAAAACCAGTGGAACTTACCCTGACACGGAATTCCACTGGTTTTTACAATTTTTATCAGACTAACTTCCACTTCTACTAGCGGTGGAACTTAGTTTGGGAATTTAGC
>NZ_JWAJ01000147.1 GCF_001068775.1 Streptococcus pseudopneumoniae | reverse complement strand
AAAAGGTATTGCCAAGTTGTAGTACTTTTTTCGAGGCTCTTTTGTCCTGCTCTTGTTTCAATTAACTATAAATTGCTCGAGTTATTTTTAATTGTTGAATAAAAGGAAAAAAGGAAGACTTTCTGGATGAAAAACTTCCTTTTTTAGTCAATCAGTACATGCTGATTTTAATGAAATGCTACTATATTGTTTACTTTTTTAAAGATCGCAAAAAACAATCAATCTCTGCTTGAGAATGGAGAATATGCATCTTTTCTGGGTAAGTATTGTTTAAGTATTGGTATCTATCCTTAGCATTTTTTGTTCGACCATCCCAGAGAATCCAACGAATAAATTCCCAGTTGAATTGCTCGGGGCATCCCTTAGCCATACTTTCTCTCACCTTCCCTCTATATTTTAAATAGCGCTTAAAGGCTCTTAGCAAACAATTCCAAGCAGAGAAGTTTAAAAAGATGATCTGGTCAGCTTGCTCCATTCTTTCCTCATAATAACACCAAGAGTAGTTGCCATCAATGACCCAGTTTTCGTTTTTGACTAGAAAAGTTTTCATTTCGTTATGCATCCAGTCACGGTCACTGTCCTGCCAACCTGGCTGAAATTGGAGAGTATCCATATGAAGTTTTGGGATAGAGTAGTGCCTAGCTAGTTTTTCTGCCAGAGTTGATTTTCCTGATCCAGAATATCCAATGATAGCTATTTTCATAATAACCTCCAGAAAACGTGCACAAAAAAAGCTCCGAAGAGCTCATTTTGTATGCAGTTAATAATTAACCAAGTTTAGCTGCAAGACGTGCTTTATCACGGCTAGCTTTGTTTTTGTGGATCAAACCTTTAGTTTCTGCTTTATCGATAGCTGAGCTGGCAGCACGGTAAAGTTCTTCAGATGGGTTTGCTTCAAAAGCTTTGATAGCAGTACGCATAGCTGATTTTTGAGCTGAGTTCTTTTCGTTTTGTTTAACGTTCAATTCAGCGCGTTTGATAGCTGATTTAATGTTTGCCAATGTTCTTACCTCCATTTTTACTAACTATACCATTATATCTGAAAACTTACGTTTTGACAAGGGAAAATTATTTTTTTAAGTAAATTTCATCAATTTCGTGATTTTTAGATTTATGGAGAATGACCTCGGCACGATTTCGTGTTGGTTCAATGTAATTCTGGAGATTGGTTAGGTTGATACTGGTCCAAACTTGGTGGGCAAAATCCTTGACTTCACTAAGAGGAAGTTGAGTGAAACGGTAGTAATAGTTGCCTGGATCATCCTGGGCAAAGCTAAGAAGTTTTAAGAAACGATCCAAATACCAGCTTTCAATATCCTCGACAGCGGCGTCGACATAGATTGAAAAGTCAAAGAAATCAGTAATATAGAGACGGTCATTATGGGGATTTTGGAACACATTGATTCCCTCAACAATGACAAAATCAGCGGCTTCTACTCGTTGTTTTTGACCTGGGACAATATCATAGATTTCATGGGAATAAACAGGGATATCAACATCCTGCCCATTTTTAAGTTGGTCCAGGAAATTGAGCAAAGCTTCCATGTCGTAGCTCTCAGGAAAACCCTTGCGATTGAGAATATCTTGCTCAATTAAGACACTGTTTGGGTATAAAAAACCATCCGTAGTAACCAGTTCAACACTTGCTCCAGGAACGATACGAGAAAGCAAAATTTGCAAGAGACGACTAGTAGTTGATTTACCGACAGCGACACTTCCTGAAACTCCGATAATGAAAGGTTGTTCTTTGCTCTCTCTTTGAAGGAAAATGCCTTTTGAAAAGGCAAGGTCTTCTTTGGAACGTTTGTAAATCTGAATCAGATGTGATAGTGGCAGATAGATATCAGTAACATCTTGTAGGCTAATCTGGTCATTGAAACTCTTAATGGAATCTAATTCTTCCTCGGTCAAGGGAGGAGTTGTTTTGCGATGCAGGGATTGCCAAGTTTCGCGGTTTATCTTTTCAAAATGTAAAAATTCGTTGGTCATTTGTTTTCCTCTAGATATTTTGTCTATCATACCATAAAAAGCTAAAAAAATGAAGCGGTTTCTTGAATGTGGTAAGTCAGTAGTATATACTATAAGTAGATAGAGGATGAACAAATTATTGATGAAGTAGGAGCCGGTTTCTCCTGATTTTATCAGCTAATAAAGGGGGCTTTTTAGTTCACAACTTATAGGAGGTGTACTATGAAAATCTTAAAAAGTTACATATTGGAACTCTGTTTTATTTTAAGTTTTGCTTTACCTTTTATAAAAGGAGCCAATGCAGATAATGGTAGACGTTTTGTGGAAATTTATTACGGTTTTACTTTTTTGATGGAACATGCTATTGTAACAGCTGTCTTTATCTGTTCGCTCTTAATTGCTTTCTTACTAAAAAAACGGTGGACGAAATGGCTTGCTGCTAGTAGTTATCTATTTTTGATTTTGTGGATTGCTACAGAGGGTTATTTATTCCGCATGTCAATAGAAGATTTGATACGACTGTGGACAAGTTTGGAAATCCTAACACAAACTTATCAGTTGGGCTTTTATCTAAACATCTTATTGGGAATACTGTTGATAATTAAGTATTTGAAGGTAAAGCAATAGTAATCAAAATGCGTCTGATTATAGACAATAAATTTGTTGTTTTATCCTGACTGTGATACCTTGTAGCTCCCAATGACTTGTCATTCGTTTCCAATAATTGATTGAGATTGAAGAACAGCGCTTTCTTTGTTAAAATATAAGGGGGAAAACCTATAAAGGAGGTGCTAAGATGAAAACGAGATTAAGAGATAAGATCTTGGTTTTGATCAGTCTGTTTGTAGTTGTTTTATGGTTATCACCAAACTGGATTAATTTTTCCTTTTCTATCGGACTTCACTCCTATAACTGGACCACTTTTGTTCTTTTTATTTTATTGCCCCTCGTAGGTCTTGGCTACCTTGTGCTAGCATTCTTTGAAAGAAAGTGGTGGCTCTTCTTTTTGGGTTTAGCTTGTATCTTTGCTTTTCCGATTACCATGGCAGTAGGGAGCTTTTTACTAGGGCCCTAATCCTAATCAGAACTTATATTATTTTTGTGGAAATACAACATGATTTAAGGCTAAATTCCCAAACTAAGTTCCACCGCTAGTAGAAGTGGAAGTTAGTCTGATAAAAATTGTAAAAACCAGTGGAATTCCGTGTCAGGGTAAGTTCCACTGGTTTTACTCATGCTTGATTTCATCGCTTTTGTAGTCGAAAGGAATAGAAAAAAGAGCGCACAAAATCCCCTCATCTGAAAGCGTTTCAGAT
The DNA here is from genome assembly GCF_001068775.1 of Streptococcus pseudopneumoniae. Lineage (GTDB taxonomy): Bacteria > Bacillota > Bacilli > Lactobacillales > Streptococcaceae > Streptococcus > Streptococcus pseudopneumoniae_N. Next base: position 1,338 of record NZ_JWAJ01000147.1, on the reverse strand, counting down.
TAAGTTCCGCTATGGTGGAAGTTAGTATGAGACGTTTGAATGGGTTTTTTGGTTAGTTTTTAGATTTTATGTTGGAGTAATTTAGAAGACTGACAGACATCTTCTGCAGGTATTTTAGAAATGCCGAGAAGTTTAGGAATTTCTTCTCCGTAAGTAAAGGCAAAGAGTTCATAGGCTGACTTTCCATTCAAAGCAGCGCGTTTGACACTGTTGACATGCGAACAGACGAGATTAATATCCTCTTGAGTTAAGTTGTCAAAGGAAGTTCCCTTAGGTAGAATGTCGCGAATCAGCGTGTGATTTTTCTCAATTCTCCCTTTCTGGTCAGAGCGATTAGGGTCGCAAAAGAAGAGCTTGCTCTCTCCTCGAACATCCATTTCGATGTCATCAACCCTGGCAAACTCTCCACCATTATCAGTCAGAATGACAGGAAAGAGTTGGAAGAAATCTTTGTCCGCTTGGTGAAGAGTGTTCTTGATTTTATAAAGGTGTTTGGTAACCTCAAGGGCAGTTTTATTAACCAGAAGTCTAGCGAAGATAAAGTTACAGAAAGAGAGGTTGAAGGTGAGTAGGACTTTCCCTCCCATTCTGCCCATAACTGTATCCATTTCCAGCCAAGAGTCTAGTTGATTAAGGGCTAAATAGTTTTGGAAATCCTCATAGGAACGGCCTTTTTTAGCTTCTTTAGGGATGGAAGGTAGATTATTTTTTCTTCTTTCTTTAAATTTAACAGCTCTAGCAAGATCAATCGGAGCGATAGACAGGTAACCTTTTCGGATGTGTCGATAGACAGTTGAGGAGCTAACATCAAGGTTATGAGTTTTGAGGATATGATAGATGTGTTGTCCCTTTTTAACCCCATCAGAAATAATTTTATCCATGTTCCAGAAAGTCTGAGAATTAAGAGGAGTTCCTTCACGAGCTTCGACAAGAGTTTGTTCGTACTGCTTTTGAGCTTGTTTGGCGAGGTAGAAGATTTTCTGATAGCCACAGTTTTGTCTTCTTTTAGGACATCCATTACAGACAAAGGGAGCTTTGGCAAGTAAAGGACAAGGGAGGTTATCACACGTAGACTCTCTGACTAGTCTGTTTCGTTTGACTTCTTTGGAAACAGTAGTCGGGTCTTTTAGAATAAGTTGCCCGATAGCTTTGAAGGTTTCACCGCGCTCTAAACCTAATTGGATATCATTACGGTCTGAAAGGGTAAGGTGTTTATGTTTGATCATAGTAGGCCTCATTTCTACCACAAACGTCTCACACTTAATTCCACCATAAAAATCCGTTTTAGACTAATTTCCACTTTGGTCAGGAAAGTGGAAGTTACTTTGAGAAATTACC
>NZ_JWAJ01000146.1 GCF_001068775.1 Streptococcus pseudopneumoniae | reverse complement strand
GCCAAGTTGTAGTACTTTTTTCGAGGCTCTTTTGTCTTGTTCTTGTTTCAATTGACTATATAGAAAAAACTGAGGTGTTATTCTCAGTTTTTTCTATATTTTATTGCTGTCTTCGTGGATTTTGTTGGGGTTGGTTTTGTTGTTGAGAATTTGCAGATGAGTTTGGTTGCGTTGCATTTGGATTAGTAGTACCATTCGTATTTTCATTTGAGGAGCTTTCACTTTCAGTTGTTGAAGTTGAACTTGAGCTAGAGCTCTCTGTTGTCGAACTTGCTTGAGTTGATTGTGGAATCCAGTTGCTACGTGCCCCATTCTTGAAGACGTAATCACCGCTTCTATAAAGTCCTTCTGGCATTGTCCAGTCACCAGGATGATCGTCCTCTGCTAGATACTGCATCATAGAACGATAGATACTAGTGGCAACAGTAAAGCCATCACCAACGATTGGAGTAAGGCGGTTTGAGTAACCGGTCCAGACTGCCATTGAATATTTACGGGTATAACCAACAAACATTTCATCCGGAGCAACAAATTGACTTGTTTTGATGTGGTTTTCAATCTCTTCATCAGTGTAGTTTGATGTACCAGTTTTACCTGCTTGTGGAAGCCATGAAATATAAGCGTCTCGACCTGTACCAGAGTATAATACGGTTTTCATCATTTCTGTCATCATATAGGCGGTTGTTTCTTTCATAGCACGAGTACCTTGATCAGAAAACTCTTTTGAACTACCGTCGCTAAAGACAACTTTATTGATATACATTGGTTTGTGATAGATACCACCGTTAGCAAATGCAGCATAGGCGGCAGCCATTTTTTCACTACTTGCACCGTACTGTTTACCTGATTCAGTCGTATTACTTGAAATTGCGTTTGCATATACCATGGTTGGATAATCAATGCCAAGTCCGTTTAAGAATTTTTTGGCTTTATCGAGTCCAACTCTATCGAGAGTTTCAACTGCTGGTACGTTACGAGATTGTTGGATAGCAGTTTGAAGAGTGATGTTACCATAATAGCCACGATCCCAGTTGTAGACTGGAGTGCTAGTACCTGGGAATTTATATGGTACATCCTTAAGCATATAAGCAGTTGAGTCATAGATATCGTACTCAAGTGCAGGTGCATAGTCCGTAATTGGTTTCATAGTTGAACCCCAGTCACGGTTTGTTTCCACTGCTTGGTTAGTACCAAAGGATACATTGCTAGCTTGGTGACGAGATCCGAGTTGGGCAATAACGTTACCATTTGATACATCAATGATAGTAGAAGCTGCTTGGATATCATCATCAGGATAGTTTACGTATTGATCAGTATTATAGACGTCCCAAAGGTGTTTTTGTACCTCTTGGTCAACGTTTGTATAGACTTCCATACCTGTTGTTAATAGATTATAACCTGTCTCTTGTTCTACTTGGTCAATAACCTCTTTAAGATAGTTATCCATGTACTGTGGATAGCTATTAACAGATTTTAGACTTTGAAGTCCATCTGTGATTGGAGTATTGATGGCTGTTTCATATTGTTCGGCTGTAAGGTATCCTTGCCTTTGCATTTCTGACAAAACAAGGTTTCGTCTTTCAAGGGCAGCTTCAGGATGAGAATAAGGATCGTATTGGTTTGGAGCCTGTGGCATACCTGCTAAGAGTGCTAGCTGTGGAATGGACAAATCTTTGAGATCCTTACCATAGTAGTTCTCTGCAGCAGTCTGCATACCATAGTTACCATTTGACATGTAGACCTTATTGACGTAATAGGTCAAGATTTCTTGTTTAGTTGCAGTTCGCTCTAGCTGGATAGCTAACCAAGCTTCTTGAACTTTACGGGATAGGGTTTGATCAGCTGTCGATGTTGAGAAGTAGGTCAATTTTATCAACTGCTGAGTCAAAGTTGATCCACCTTGAAGACCACTGTTGCTTCGAAGGTTACGAAGGAAAGCTCCTGCTATACGAATGCTATCAATTCCTCTATGGTTAAAGAAACGGTGATCCTCGATAGAGACAATCGCATTGACAAGATCAGTAGGAATGTCACTACTTTGAGCATTGACGCGACGTTCAGCACCTAAATCTGCGATGAGTTCATTTTTGCTATCATAAATTTTACTTGATGTAGTTGCAACAAGTTTGCTTTCAGAGAGTTCAGGAGCCTTGTTTGCATAGTAAAGAAATACACCACCGCCAAGTAGGAAAGCTACGATAAATAAGCTAATCATAACAATGCTGAGGTATTTAACGATGCGCAAGATAGTTTGTTTGTTCATATTGTTTTACCACCTAGTAAATGTTGTTTGACTGTATCAAGGTAAGGAATTTGTGGAAAAGCAGACTGCTCAATCACATAACCGAATTCTTTGATATAGTCAAGCGGCATTGACTTTTTTCCCATATCCTGATGATAAAAACGGACGAGGTCAAGTGCCGGCAATAAATACGTTTCTTGATAAGAAGAAAAATGAAGAAGGACAAAGCAAATTCCTTTTTGTTCAAGGACTTGTTCCATATGCCGAATCTGATGAGGATGGAAGTTCTTCATCGGAATCGCATGTTTTTGCTTGGTTTCCTTGGCTTCGAAATCGATGTAAAACCCTTCATAAACTCCAGAATAATCGGTAGTCGATGCTTGTCTAAAATAAGCTTCAACAATCTTAGCACGACTACGCTGAGGATAGTCGACGCGGACAATCTGAACAGGAGTAGGTTTCTTATGGATAACAGCCAAACCGTGTGTCAGATAATAATCGTTTGTAGCATTGATCATCTTCTCAAAGGTCATCCCACGATTTGCGAAATTTTTAATTTGTGAGGTGACTTCTTGTTTTTTTTTTGATGAAAGTTTATGAGGATAGTTGACCATAATTCTCCTTATTGGTACAATAACATCACTCTATTATATCATAAAAGTGCACAGAAAGGATGAAAAAATGCATACAGCCTTGGTTTTAGGCTATTCTAGCTTTGATTTAGGATTGTTTAATGACAAAGATATTCGTTTAAAAATTATTAAAAAAGCCATTCGTAGAGATTTGGAAAAAATGGCAGACGAAGGGGTGAAATGGTTGGTATTTACGGGAACTCTGGGATTTGAACACTGGGTTTTAGAGGTGGCTAGAGATATGAAAGATGACTTTGGTTTCCAACTTGCCACTATCTTTGATTTTGAAACTCATGGGGAAAACTGGAATGAGGGGAATCAGGTCAAACTGAGTGAATTTAAACAAGTTGATTTTGTTAAGTACGCCTATCCAAATTACGAGCACAAGGGTCAATTACGAGATTATCAACTTTTCTTATTTGAAAATACAGATGGCGCCTATCTTTTTTATGATGAAGAAAATGAAACAAAACTGAAGTATTTTTACGAACTGATGAAAAAGAAAGACAACTATATTACAAAAAGATTAACATTTGAGGAATTAAACGAAGTAGCTGAAAATTTTTCCGAAAATTGAGCCTTTGACCTTGCTTTTTGTTTGCCTTTTTTTATATAATAATACTAGCAACTGAGAATGGAGAGAGACATGGCAAGTATTATTTTTACAGCAAAAGATATTTTTGAACAGGATTTTGGAAGAGAAGTACGTGGATATAGTAAAGCAGAGGTTGATGGATTTTTGGATGATGTCATCAAGGATTATGAAACTTATGCAGCATTAGTGAAGTCACTCCGTTCAGAAATCGCGGAGCTTAAAGAGGAATTGGCTAAAAAACCTCAAGTGACACCAGCAACTTCTGAACCAGCAGATCATGGAAGTACGACTTCTATGACAAACTTTGATATTTTGAAACGTTTGAATCGTCTTGAAAAAGAAGTATTTGGCAAACAAATCATGGATAATTCTGATTTCTAAGAATACTTCTGTTGTGCAATTTTTGGATAATCGCGTGAAGAGAATTTCTTTTCATGAGGAAAGTCCATGCTAGCACAGGCTGTGATGCCTGTAGTGTTTGTGCTAGGCGAAACCATAAGCCTAGGGACGAGAAATCGTTACGGCAGTTGAAATGGCTAAGTCTTTTGATAGGTCAGAGTAGGCTTGAAAGTGCCACAGTGACGGAGTCTCTCTGGAAACGGAGAGAGTGGAACGCGGTAAACCCCTCAAGCTAGCAACCCAAATTTTGGTCGGGGCATGGAGTGCGCGGAAACGAACGTAGTACTCTGACTGCTATCAGCTAGAGCTGCTAGTGGTAGACAGATGATTATCGAAGGAAGTGGTCCTAGTCACTTCTGGAACAAAACATGGCTTATAGAAAATTGCATATAGGTTGGGGCTGAGATATATTCTCAACCTCATTTTTTAAAGTGAATAAAGAAAGGTCTATAAAAGACTGAAATGAAAACAACATTTAATTTAATTGCTACTGCTGCGGCGGGTTTGGAAGCTGTAGTTGGGCGTGAGGTACGCGATCTTGGTTATGATTGTCAGGTTGAAAACGGTCGTGTCCGTTTTCAAGGTGATGTGAAAGCAATCATCCAAACAAACTTGTGGCTAAGAGCTGCGGATAGGATCAAAATCGTTGTGGGAACTTTTCCTGCAAAAACATTTGAAGAACTCTTCCAAGGTGTTTTTGCTCTAGATTGGGAGAACTATCTCCCACTTGGAGCCCGTTTCCCAATTGCCAAGGCTAAGTGTGTCAAGTCAAAATTACACAATGAGCCAAGTGTGCAGGCAATTTCTAAGAAGGCAGTCGTTAAGAAACTACAAAAACACTATGCACGACCAGAAGGTGTTCCCCTGATGGAGAATGGCCCTGAGTTCAAGATTGAAGTTTCCATTTTGAAAGATATAGCGACTCTTATGATTGATACAAGTGGGTCAAGTCTCTTTAAACGTGGCTATCGTACCGAAAAGGGTGGTGCTCCTATCAAAGAAAATATGGCAGCTGCTATTTTGCAACTGTCAAACTGGTATCCAGATAAGCCTTTGATTGATCCAACCTGTGGTTCGGGAACTTTTTGTATTGAGGCGGCTATGATTGCGCGCAAGATGGCGCCTGGTTTGCGTCGTTCCTTTGCCTTTGAAGAATGGAACTGGGTCAGTGACCGCTTGATTCAAGAAGTCAGAACTGAGGCTAGTAAGCAGATAGATCGAGAGATTAAACTGGATATTATGGGCTGTGATATTGATGGTCGTATGGTAGAAATTGCCAAGGCTAATGCGCAGGCAGCAGGAGTATCTGGAGATATTCTCTTTAAACAGATGCGCGTACAGGATTTGCGTACGGACAAGATTAACGGAGTTATTATCTCTAACCCACCATATGGGGAACGTCTGTCAGATGATGCAGGAGTAACTAAACTTTATGCTGAAATGGGTGAGGTTTTTGAACCACTCAAAACTTGGAGTAAGTTTATCTTGACTAGTGATGAAGCCTTTGAAAGTAAATATGGTAGTCAGGCGGACAAAAAACGAAAACTCTATAATGGTACTTTGAAAGTTGATTTATATCAATATTTTGGTCAACGTGTCAAAAGAAATTTGACAGATTAGAAAGGAGTTGCCATGGATCCAAAGGATAAAAAAGAAGAGTTGTTAGAACCTGAGAAAACCTCCCAGGAACCTCAGTTTGATTTTGAGGAAGCTAAGGATCTAACGGTTGGACAAGTTATTCGAAAAAATGAAGAAATCGAAGCAGGAGTAACTCCTGATGATACCATTTTGGACAAATACATTAAACAACACCGTGAAGAAATCGAAGCTGATAAATTTACAAACATTCAGGCTAAGAAAGAGGAACTTCAAAGTCTAGATGATTTGATCCAAGAAGCTAAAGAAACGATTGATGAAGAGACAGAACCAGTAGAAGAAGTTTCTGAATCAGAGAAGTTTGATGAAGAAGAGGGAATAGAAGGTCAAGAATTCATCCTTCCGCCACTAGAGGAAATCTTACTTATGGATAAAAACCTAGTGGAACCTGTAACTGAGCCCCTTGTGGTCGAGGATGATGATGCTTTGCAAGAGGAATATCAATCCTTATCTCGCTCTGCTCAAGCAGAAGATGAGCCACAAAACAAAAAGCTGTGGATCATCTTGTCAGCTCTTTTAGCGATTATTGTCTTGATTATTGGGGGTAGCTACTACGTTTATCGTCAGATTACTCGTTCTTCTCAAGAAATTCAGTCTCAGTCATCTGATGCAGGTTTGGTAAGCAATCAAGCAATACTCAATCAATTCAACAGTCTTTATGATACTTTTTATACTGATGAGAATAAAACTGCCCTAAAAAATAGTCAGTTTAGTCAACTGAATCAGCTCAAAGAACTTTTAGATAAACTTGAGGGAACTAGTGAGCATACTCTTGCCAAATCAAAATACGATAGTCTTGAAACACAAATCAAGGCAGTTCAAGACGTTAATGCTCAATTTGAAACGCCAGCTATTACAGATGGTGTTCTAGATACAAATGCTAAAGTAAAGGCAGATGCTAAATTTACCGAAGTTAAGACTGGGAATACTGAAATTGATAAACTGCTAGATAAGGCTATTAGTCTCGGTAAGAGTCAACTTTCAAGTTCTACAAGCTCAAGCAGTAGTCAGTCAAGTTCATCAAGCCAAACAGAGTCAAGCTCAGCAACTGAAAGCAATGCTAGCAGCTCTGCTAATGCATCAACTTCAGCGGGTGAAACAGCCTCAGCAAATAATATCCTAAATAGTGGACTAGCAAGCAATGGTGTGAACCTACAAAGAAGTGTCAGTCGAGTACCGTATAATCAAGCCGCTGTAAGTGATAGTAGTAATCCTGCTTGGACATTCGCTGATGGTGTCCTTGAACGCATTCTTGAGACTTCGCGTGCGCGTGGCTACATTACAGGTAACCAATACATTTTAGAACCTGTGAATATTGTTAATGGTAATGGCTACTATAATCTTTATAAACCAGATGGTACCTATCTCTTTACCCTTAATTGTAAGACAGGTTATTTTGTAGGGAATGGTTCTGGACATGCGGATGATTTAGACTACTAGTCAAATTGTTACAAAATTCTTTCTTTTCACAGATAAACATGATAAAATAAAACATATTAAACAAGAGGAGTGTCACATGACAAAAGCTAACTTTGGTGTTGTTGGTATGGCCGTAATGGGTCGTAACCTTGCCCTTAATATTGAATCCCGTGGTTATACAGTTGCTATTTATAACCGTAGTAAAGAAAAAACTGAAGATGTGATTGCTTGCCACCCTGATAAAAACTTCGTGCCAAGCTATGATATTGAAAGTTTCGTAAATTCAATTGAAAAACCACGTCGTATCATGCTTATGGTACAAGCAGGACCTGGTACAGATGCGACAATTCAAGCCCTTCTTCCACACTTGGATAAAGGTGATATCTTGATCGACGGAGGAAACACTTTCTATAAAGATACCATCCGTCGTAATGAAGAGTTGGCTAACTCAGGTATCAACTTTATCGGTACAGGTGTTTCTGGTGGTGAAAAAGGTGCCCTTGAAGGTCCTTCTATCATGCCTGGTGGACAAAAAGAAGCTTATGACTTGGTAGCAGATGTTCTTGAAGAAATCTCTGCAAAAGCTCCAGAAGATGGTAAACCATGTGTAACTTACATCGGTCCTGATGGAGCTGGTCACTATGTAAAAATGGTCCACAATGGGATCGAGTACGGTGATATGCAATTGATCGCAGAAAGCTACGATCTTATGCAACACTTGCTTGGCCTCTCTGCAGAAGACATGGCTGAAATCTTTACTGAGTGGAACAAGGGTGAATTGGACAGCTACTTGATTGAAATCACAGCTGATATTTTGGGCCGTAAAGATGACGAAGGTCAAGACGGACCAATCGTAGACTATATCTTGGATGTTGCAGGAAACAAAGGAACTGGTAAATGGACTAGTCAATCAGCTCTTGACCTTGGTGTGCCATTGTCACTCATTACTGAGTCAGTATTTGCACGTTACATCTCAACTTACAAAGAAGAACGTGTTCATGCAAGCAAGGTGCTTCCAAAACCAGCCGCTTTCAAATTTGAAGGCGATAAGGCTGAATTGATTGAAAAAATCCGTCAAGCCCTTTACTTCTCAAAAATCATCTCTTACGCACAAGGTTTTGCGCAATTGCGTGTAGCTTCTAAAGAAAACAACTGGAACTTGCCATTTGCGGACATCGCATCTATCTGGCGCGATGGATGTATCATCCGTTCACGTTTCTTGCAAAAGATTACAGATGCTTACAACCGTGATGCAGATCTTGCTAACCTTCTTTTGGATGAGTACTTCTTGGACGTAACTGCTAAGTACCAACAATCTGTTCGTGATATCGTAGCTCTTGCTGTTCAAGCTGGTGTACCAGTACCAACCTTCTCAGCAGCTATCACTTACTTTGACAGCTACCGTTCAGCTGATCTTCCAGCGAACTTGATCCAAGCACAACGTGACTACTTTGGTGCCCACACTTACCAACGTAAGGATAAAGAAGGAACCTTCCACTACTCTTGGTATGACGAAAAATAAGTAGGTCAGCCATGGGGAAACGGATTTTATTACTTGAGAAAGAAAGAAATCTAGCTCATTTTTTAAGTCTGGAACTCCAAAAAGAGCAATACCGAGTTGATCAGGTAGAAGAGGGACAAAAAGCCCTCTCCATGGCTCTTCAGACAGACTATGACTTGATTTTACTGAATGCTCATCTAGGGGATATGACAGCCCAGGATTTTGCAGATAAGTTGAGTCGAACCAAGCCAGCTGCGGTGATCATGGTCTTGGACCATCGAGAAGAATTGCAAGACCAACTTGAAACAATCCAGCGTTTCGCTGTTTCATACATCTATAAACCAATCATTATCGATGATTTGGTCAGTCGTATTTCAGCTATCTTCCGAGGTAGAGATTTCATCGACCAACACTGTAGTCAGATGAAAGTTCCGACAGCTTATCGCAATCTGCGTATGGACGTAGAACATCATACCGTCTATCGTGGCGAAGAGATGATTGCTCTGACACGTCGTGAATATGACCTCTTAGCTACCCTTATGGGAAGCAAGAAGGTTTTGACTCGTGAACAATTGCTGGAAAGTGTTTGGAAGTATGAAAGTGCGACCGAAACCAATATAGTGGACGTTTATATCCGTTATCTACGTAGCAAACTTGACGTAAAAGGTCAAAAGAGCTATATTAAAACCGTGCGTGGTGTTGGTTACACCATGCAAGAATAGAAAAGCAGTTGCAGTTTTGTAACTGCTTTTTTTGAGTCGTTGAAATGTTGACATATGATTTGATTTTTGCTACAATCATTTTGGAGGAAACAAGAATGAAATTTTTGAAAAAAATGATACAAGTTGGGCTTGCAGTATTTTTCGTAAGTCTGTTAGCAACAAGTACAGTATTTGCGGATGATTCGAATTCTGAAGGCTGGAAATTTGTTCAAGAAAATGGTAGAACTTACTACAAGAAGGGGGACCTCAAAGAAACCCACTGGCGAGTGATTGATGGCAAGTACTATTATTTTGACTATAATGGTGAAATGGTTATTGGATGGCAGTATATTCCCATGCCAGATAAAGGTAGTACAATTGGTCCTTACCCAAATGGTATCAGATTAGAATATATGCCAATGTCAAAATGGTATTACTTTAACCAAGATGGCGTACTACAAGAATTTGTTGGCTGGCAACAATTAGAGTTAAAAGATTCCTTAACCGTTGGGAAAAAACATGGTGAAGGCTGGGAAGGTCCAGAAGTTCTTAAATTAGCATACTACTACTTTGATCAAGATCATTCTTTAAAGACAGGTTGGCTTTATGATCAATCTAACTGGTATTACCTAGCAAAAACAGGAAATTCTGGGAATAAGAATCTTGGTGGTGAGAAAAGTTCTGGTTGGATTCAAGATGCTTCCACTTGGTACTATTTAGATCCAACAACTGGCATTATGCAAACTGGTTGGCAGTATCTTGGTAACAAGTGGTACTATCTCCGTTCATCAGGTGCTATGGCGACAGGCTGGTATCTAGATGGTTCAACTTGGTATTACCTAGATGCTCAAAATGGTGACATGAAAACAGGCTGGATTTATGTCGATAATACTTGGTATTACCTCCGTTCGTCAGGAGCTATGGTGACAGGTTGGTTCCAAGCTAATGGTAAATGGTACTATGCTTATAGTTCAGGTGCCCTAGCTGTAAATACCACAGTAGGTGGCTACCAGGTCAACTATAATGGCGAGTGGGTACAGTAATGAAAACAAGCGATTGTGAAAGGAAACAATCGCTTTTTTTGTGAAAATATAATAAAATAGAAAGGAATAAAGTTCTAAAATTTTATCTAGAAACAGATGATTTTCATCTGATAGTAGGATTAAATGACAAAAGAAGTTGGTGTCGGTCAGGCACATAGTAAAATTATTTTAATAGGAGAGCATGCAGTGGTTTATGGCTACCCAGCCATCTCTTTACCTCTTTTAGAGGTAGAGGTGACTTGTCGGGTGGTTCCAGCAGATACACCATGGCGTCTTTTTGAAGAGGATACCTTGTCCATGGCAGTTTATGCTTCTCTCGAGTATTTAAATATCCAGGATGCTTGCATCCGTTGTCAAATTGACTCGGCTATTCCTGAAAAACGTGGGATGGGTTCTTCAGCAGCTATCAGTATTGCGGCCATTCGAGCGGTATTTGATTATTACCAAGCAGAACTTCCACATGATGTGTTAGAAATTTTGGTCAATCGGGCGGAGATGATTGCCCATATGAATCCTAGTGGTTTAGATGCTAAAACTTGCCTAAGTGACCAGCCTATTCGTTTTATCAAGAATGTTGGTTTTGAAGAATTAACAATGGATTTGTCAGCTTATCTGGTCATTGCAGATACTGGAGTTTATGGACATACTCGTGAAGCTATCCAAGTCGTACAGAGCAAGGGCAAGGATGCCTTACCTTTCTTGCATGCACTAGGAGAATTGACCCAAGAAGCAGAAGAAGCAATTCAAACAAAAGATGCCGTGAAGCTGGGAGAGATTTTAACAAAAGCACATGGCAATCTAAAAGAAATAGGAGTTAGTAGCCTTGAGGCTGATGCCTTGGTGGAAACTGCTCTTGAACATGGAGCCCTAGGAGCCAAGATGAGTGGTGGTGGTCTAGGAGGCTGTATTATCGCCCTGGTTGCTAATGTAAGCCAAGCGCAAGAACTAGCAGAAAGATTAGAAGAGAAAGGAGCTGTTCAGACATGGATCGAAAGCCTGTAACAGTACGTTCCTATGCCAATATTGCTATTATCAAATATTGGGGTAAGAAAGCAGAAAAAGAGATGGTTCCTGCGACTAGCAGTATTTCTCTGACTTTGGAAAATATGTACACGGAGACGACTTTGTCATCTCTACCGACGGATGCGACAGCTGATGCTTTTTATATCAATGGTCAGCTGCAAAACGAAGCTGAGCATGCTAAGATGAGTAAAATCATTGATCGTTACCGTCCTGAAGGAGCAGGTTTTGTTCGTATTGACACTAAAAACAATATGCCAACAGCAGCAGGCCTTTCTTCAAGTTCCAGTGGTTTATCTGCCTTGGTAAAAGCCTGCAACGCCTATTTCCAATTAGGACTAGATCGTAAAGACTTGGCCTTGGAAGCTAAGTTTGCATCGGGTTCTTCATCTCGTAGTTTTTATGGCCCCTTGGCAGCCTGGGACAAGGATAGTGGAGAGATTTATCCTGTCGAAACTGACTTGAAACTCGCTATGATTATGTTGGTCTTGGAAGACCAGAAAAAACCAATTTCCAGTCGAGATGGGATGAAGCTCTGTGTCGAAACTTCTACGACTTTTGATGAGTGGATTCGTCAATCTGAACAAGACTACAAAGATATGTTGGTCTACCTCAAGGAAAATGACTTTAAGAAAGTTGGAGAATTGACAGAGAAGAACGCCTTGGCTATGCATGCTACGACCAAGACTGCAAATCCGCCGTTCTCATATCTGACAGATGCGAGTTATGAGGCTATGGATTTTGTTCGTCAGCTTAGGGAACAAGGAGAATCTTGTTACTTCACCATGGATGCGGGGCCTAATGTCAAGGTTCTTTGTTTAGAAAAAGACTTGGAACATCTATCAAAACTTTTAGGTCAACGCTATCGCTTAATCGTTTCAAAAACAAAGGATTTGAGCCAAGATGACGATTGTTAAAACTTGTGGGAAGCTCTATTGGGCTGGGGAGTATGCCATTTTAGAACCAGGACAGTTGGCGCTAATAAAGGCTATTCCCATCTATATGACAGCTGAGATTGAGTCCTCAGAAGTTTATCGACTCTATTCAGATATGTTTACTTATAGTGTAGACATGCGCCCGGATTCTTCTTATACCTTGATTCAAGAAACAGTTGCCTTGGTGGAGGAGTATCTAACTGCCCAAGGAGTTGAACTGCAGCCTTTTTCTTTAGAGATTCGTGGGAAAATGGAGCGTGAGGGGAAGAAATTCGGCCTGGGTTCTAGTGGTAGCGTCGTTGTATTGGTTATCAAGGCCATGCTTGCTTTCTATGAAAGAGCCGCTGAAAGAGAACTCTTGTTTAAACTGGCTAGTGCAGTTCTTCTCAAACGTGGAGATAATGGTTCCATGGGGGACATTGCCTGTATCGTTTCAGAAGATTTAGTACTCTATCAGTCGTTTAATAGAGAAACAGTGGCACAGTGGCTTGAAAAGGAAGACTTGCAGACTGTATTAAATCGTGATTGGGGCTTTTCTATTAGGAGCGTTGAACCGGTCTTTACTTTTGATTTTCTGGTTGGTTGGACCAAGGAAGTGGCTGTATCCAGTCATATGGTAAAGCAAATCAAGAATCATATGGATGCTAGCTTTTTGCAGACTTCAAAAGAAATTGTAGCTAACTTGGTAAAGGCTTTGCAGGTAGGTCAAGAAGAAACCATTATTGACTTGCTAGAACAAGCCAGCCAACTTTTAGAAGGCTTGAGTTCAGATATTTACACACCTTCGCTCAGACATTTAAAAGATGCAAGCAGAGACTTAAAAGCCGTCGCTAAAAGTAGTGGTGCTGGTGGTGGAGATTGCGGCATTGCCCTCAGTTTTGACCAAGATTCGACCACATTACTGAAAAAACGCTGGGCTGATTTAGGAATTGAGCTCTTGTATCAAGAAAGGATAGGACATGACGACAAATCGGAAGGATGAACACATCCGCTATGCCCTTGAACAAAAAAGTTCTTATAATAGTTTTGATGAAGTGGAGTTGATCCACTCCTCGCTACCCTTATATGACATAGAGGAAATTGACCTTTCGACAGAATTTGCAGGGCGCAAATGGGACTTTCCTTTTTATATAAATGCCATGACAGGCGGTAGTGATAAGGGCAGAGAAATCAATCAAAAGTTGGCCCAGGTGGCAGATGCTTGTGGGATTTTATTTGTGACAGGTTCCTACAGTGCCGCACTCAAGGATCCATCAGATGAATCTTTTTCAGTCAAAACTAATCATCCTAATCTTCTTCTTGGAACCAATATTGGTTTAGATAAGCCTGTTGAACTAGGATTACAAACGCTCAAAGAGATGAATCCCCTTCTCTTGCAAGTTCATGTTAATGTCATGCAGGAATTACTTATGCCAGAAGGTGAACGTCAATTTAGATTGTGGCAACATAATCTGAAAGATTATGCTGAGCAAATCACGGTTCCCCTTGTTTTAAAAGAAGTCGGCTTTGGCATGGATGTGAAGACCATTGCTAAGGCTTATGAGGTGGGAATACGAACCGTTGATTTGTCTGGTCGTGGGGGAACCAGCTTTGCCTATATCGAAAACCGTCGCAGTGGACAGCGTGACTACCTAAATGACTGGGGTCAATCGACCATGCAAGCTCTTCTGAATGCCCAAGACTGGAAAGACAAGATGGAACTTTTGGTGAGTGGAGGAGTTCGCAATCCACTAGATATCATCAAATGCTTGGTCTTTGGAGCAAAAGCAGTTGGTCTATCACGTACTATGTTAGAGCTGGTTGAAAATTACTCTGTTGATGTCGTTATTTCCATTGTTGAAGGTTGGAAGGAAGACCTACGCTTGATTATGTGTGCCCTTAATTGTAAAAGAATTGAGGATTTGCAAGAGGTCGACTATCTCCTTTATGGAAAATTGAAAGAAGCAAAAGATCAACTATAAGGAGATCGGGATTTTAGTCCCGGTCTCTTTATCATTCCTCAGACGGATGTGACTTTTGAGAATTGTGATACAATAAAATAGAGAGGACGGATACATGCGAAAATTTCAAATTTTTCTATTTATTGAAGCTTGTTTATTGACAGGAGCTCTGATTATGATGGTATCAGAGCATTTTTCCCGTTTTCTGCTTATTTTGCTCTTGTTCTTACTGCTGATTCGATACTATACTGGAAGACAGGGAAATAACCTCATATTAGTGGCAGTGAGCATCCTATTTTTCTTTATCATCATGCTCAATCCCTTTGTCATTTTAGCCATCTTTGTGGCTTTGATTTATAGTCTCTTCTTGCTTTATCCTATGATGAATCAGGAAAGAGAAGACACCAATCTGTTTTTTGAAGAAGTTGTAACAGTGAAGAAGGAGAAAAATCGCTGGTTTGGGAATCTACACCACTTCTCAAGCTACCAGACTTGCAGCTTTGATGATATCAACCTTTTTCGTCTCATGGGGAAAGATACCATTCATCTAGAGCACGTGATTTTGAGCAATCATGATAATGTCATCATCTTGAGAAAACTGGTGGGTACGACTAGAATTATTGTACCAGTAGATGTTGAAGTCAGCCTTAGTGTCAATTCTCTGTATGGAGACTTAACCTTTTTTGACCAGCCTAAACGTGCTTTACGTAATGAGCAATTTCATCAAGAAACCAGAGATTATCTCAAGAGTCCTAAGAGTGTTAAGGTACTTTTGACAACCATGGTTGGAGATGTTGAGGTGGTGAGAGGATGAAAAAACAACCCTATATTTTAATTGGACTCACCTCATTTCTCTTTGTTGCTTTTCTATTTCGAAGCATTTTTAAGATCTTGGATTTGGAGTGGACTTCTCTTTTTCAGGATCTAGAAAAGACAGAAAAAGTCCTTTTTCTAGCCCTGATGTTTAGTCTTGCCCTAGCCTTTTTATTAGTCCTATTCTGGACAATGGTTGACGAAATTTCAAAAAGAAGAATCCAAGCAAATCTCAAACGTCTCCTAGCTGGCAAAGATATAGAAAGTCTGGGAGATGCTGACTTAGACGCAAGTTTTAGAAATTTGTCAGGAAAGCTCGGTTTGTTGACAGAAGCCATTCAAAAAGCAGACAATCAGGCCTTGGTCAAGGAAGAAGTGATTATTGAAAAGGAGCGCAAGCGAATCGCGCGTGACTTGCATGATACGGTTAGCCAAGAAATTTTTGCTGCCCATATGATTTTATCAGGACTCAGTCAACAAGCTTCCAAATTAGACAGAGAGAAGATGCAAACACAACTCCAAAGTGTGACTTCCATTTTAGAGACAGCTCAAAGAGACTTGCGCATTCTTCTTTTGCATTTACGACCAATTGAACTGGAACAAAAAAGCTTGGTGGAGGGTATTCAGCTACTCCTCAAAGAGCTAGAAGAAAAAAGTGAATTGAAGGTAAGCTTTAAATATCAGGTAACTGAACTACCTAAAAAGATTGAGGAACATATTTTTCGGATTGTACAAGAATTGATTAGTAATACACTCCGTCATGCCCAAGCTTCCTGTCTAGATGTTTACCTTTATCAAACGGAAACAGGCTTGCAATTAAAGGTAGTAGACAATGGTCGCGGTTTTCAGCTAGATGATGTTGATGAACTAAGCTATGGTCTACGCAATGTCAAAGAACGAGTGGAAGATATGGCTGGGACAGTACAATTGATGACGGTTCCTAAGCAGGGTTTGGCAGTGGATATTCGGATCCCCTTGCTTGATTGACTAACAAAAGGAAATGAAATGAAACTATTATTAGTAGATGACCACCAAATGGTGCGTCTGGGTTTAAAAAGTTATTTTGAGTTACAAGATGATGTAGAGGTTGTAGGAGAAGCAACCAATGGTGCGGAAGGGATTTCCATGGCCTTGGAGCTTCGTCCAGATGTGATCGTCATGGATATTGTTATGCCTGAAGTCAACGGAATTGATGCAACTCTAGCTATTCTCAAAGAATGGCCAGAAGCTAAAATATTAATCGTGACCTCTTACCTAGACAATGAAAAAATCATGCCGGTCTTGAATGCTGGGGCTAGGGGTTATATGCTCAAGACGTCCAGTGCAGATGAATTGTTACACGCTGTTCGTAAGGTGGCGGTTGGAGAGCTAGCCATTGAACAAGAGGTTAGCAAGAAGGTAGAATACAACCGCAATCATATTGAACTACATGAAGAGCTGACAGCTCGTGAACGAGATGTTCTTCAACTAATCGCTAAGGGCTATGAAAATCAGCGTATCGCCGATGAATTGTTCATTTCTCTTAAGACAGTTAAAACCCATGTATCCAACATTTTAGCAAAGCTTCAGGTTAGTGACCGCACCCAGGCAGCAGTATATGCCTTTCAGCACCACTTGGTTGGCCATGAAGACTTTTAGATGAATCTTTTGGAGCCAAACTAAGGTTTATTCGGTAAATTGGATACTTTTAGCAAAAAACAGTAATTTAGAATTAACAAGTACCTCAAACAGCCCTAAAAACTCATGTCTGACCAGAAAAAACCATAATAGGCGGTAGCTAGTAGAACTTGTTAACAACAAGATAGTAGAGAGTATCATCTCGAGAAAGATGTCTGTCAAATAAACCTAGCGCTGTTGTTCAGACTGCAAAAAGAGACAAATGATTTAGACCAGTAAGTTAGAGGACTAATACTCAATGAAAATCAAAGAGCAAACTAGGAAGCTAGCCGCAGGTTGCTCAAAGCACTGCTTTGAGGTTGCAGATAGAACTGACGAAGTCAGCTCAAAACACTGTTTTGAGGTTGTGGATAGAACTGACGAAGTCAGTAACCATACCTACGGCAAGGTGAAGCTGACGTGGTTTGAAGAGATTTTCGAAGAGTATAAGTCCTTTTATAGTGGGTTGAATCTAGAATAGTACACTATGACTGCTAAAAAATATTTCTAGAAGTGTTCTAGAATCCGTAGCGTACTATTCTAGGTTCAATCTACTATATTTGACTCTAGCAGGTGTAATCGATGGCATCCCTCGGTGCTATCTCATATTTTTACAAGAAAACACCATTTTAAGCCTATAAAATCAAAAAGAGCAGAAATTTTCAGTGTGCGATCACCTATAGTATAGGATTTATTAAAAACTCTTCCCTTAGCTTCTTAGAACATAAGAAGATTCATTGATTGACTGGTAAATTAAAAATAGATACTTGGACTAGCAGCTTTCTTAAGTGGTTTGTCAATAAAAAGTGTAGGTTGATTTTTCTTGAGTAGTAAAAGATTCAAGAAAATTTAGGGTCACTCCTGTTCTTTGATAAAAACTCCATTCATATATTTTTTCTTTCATTCTGAAAACTTAGTGTAAATTTTCTGTTTTTTTGAAATTTTGTGTCTTAAAAGGTCCAGTGAAGAAAACTATGTGTGTAGAATCTGATTTTACTGAATTTTTAGATAACTATATTAAGTTATAAAAGACATTATATATGTAGTTTTTGGTTTATAAAATACTTGAAAGTTCAAAAGTTCTTTTAATTGACTATTTTCTAAAAGAGATGTATAATTGAACTGTATGTAAAAGACATGCAGTTATTTTTAAACAAAGGAGATAATGTGATGTATTTTAATCGTAAAAATGCAGAGCAGAAGAACTGGCGTATGATTAAAAAAGGAAAACATTTCCTTTTTGGTTGTTCGCTTGTCTTTGCAGTTGGTGCAGCCTTGGTAGCTCCAACGGTTAAGGCCGACACAGCTGATACTGGGGAGGTAGAGACTAAAACTGCCAACTCAGCTGCTGAAGCAAGCTCTAGTGACGAAGTAGGAACGTATAAAGCACCAGCAGTGGGGGTATCAACAACTTCACCTGTGGTTGCTGAAAATCCTACAAGTTCAGAAGCTACTTCAGCAAAAACAGCTAAGGAAGCAGATGGAGTTCAGCTTCCTTCATTGACAGTGGTAGCAGATTCTTCAGCTTTGACAGATGAAGAAAAAGCAAATGTAGTGGAAGCTGTTAAGGGTGTGAATCCTACTGCGACTGATGTTCAAGTCCAAGCAGATGGATCAGTAGTTGTTACTTTTGCAGATGGTTCAAGTGCAAACTTGTCAGCAGCTCAAACTGTTAAAGTGGCAGCTCCAGCAGAAACTTCAGCCACTCAACCTAAGTCAAGAAGCCGTCGAGCTGCAGGACAAGAACGTGCACAAGATCGCTCTATGGAAGGGAAGGACATTAAGTTCGAATATAAGGGTGGTAAAAAAATTGAGGATGGAGATCCAACTCAGCGTGCTAAGATCGAGTATAAACAGCTGGATGACTATGAGGTTGTCAATGGGAAGACAGTGCCTACAGACCCATCTGGTCAAGGGCGCCCAGTCTTGGAATGGACCGTAACCTTTAATGAAGCCAAATGGGATAAACCAGGTGCCTTCTGGTACTTCTCGATTCCTAAAAACGTATCTGATCCATATAATGTAGTAACAGAGTATGACAGTGATACTTATGCTACTCGAACTGAATGGAAAGATGGTGACGGAAACGCAAATGCAGAAGGTAAGCAGTTTATTGATGATGGCAATAAGCTTGAGATGCGTGTAAAGACCACTACTGGTAATAGTGAGTACGATAAAGTTCCAGGTTTGAACGGTGTTATGGATAACTCTAAGAAGCTATACGTCCTTCAAACAAATGTTTATTCAGGTATTCGCAAGTTCACTGTTCGTTACCGTACAGTGGTTGAA
Source organism: Streptococcus pseudopneumoniae (assembly GCF_001068775.1). Classification (GTDB taxonomy): domain Bacteria; phylum Bacillota; class Bacilli; order Lactobacillales; family Streptococcaceae; genus Streptococcus; species Streptococcus pseudopneumoniae_N. Next base: position 2,867 of record NZ_JWAJ01000146.1, on the reverse strand, counting down.
GACCCATCAAAAACGATTTCTTATATTGCTGGTGTGCAAGCTGCAAAAAACCTAAAAATGCATAATTGGTATGCTATCTCAGGTAAATATGATAAGGAACTAGTTAGTGCAGTTGCTACCCCAAATGTGACTCCAAACCTAACAAATACTTCAGTTAATGTTCCAGTACAAACTGTAGCTTCTACATCAAACACTCTTTCAGGAACAGGAACTCCAGGGGCAACTATCAAGCTTTATATCGATGGACAAGAACAAAATATCGGCAATGTCACTGTTGACAGTAGCGGTAACTGGACTACAGGTGAGCTTCCAACAGCTCTTAACAACAACCAAGGTGATGGTACAACTATCAAACCACGTCAAACAGTAGAGGTAAGCCAAGTAGTTAACGGTGAAGAAAGTAGTCGCCGTACTGTACCAGTATCTGTTGGTGTAACAACTGTTGAACCTTCAAGCTTGACTACTAATCAAGATGCAGTTGTAGCAGGACAAAAAGAGGTGACTCTTAAAGTTCCTCATGATGCAGGAATTGCCTACATGCGCTATACAAATACTGCTGGAGAGACTGCTGAGATTCCGGTCAAACGTGACAATGCCTCATCTGCATGGACATCACAAAAACCAGAAGCAGCAACTGTCAAATCAGTTGAGAACGGTAAGTTCCAAGATACGATCGTCCTTACAATGGCTGACAAGATTGCAGGTACAGAAGTATCAGCTATTTCAAACGTGGTAGATGGTGGATTCTCAAGTGTTGCTGGTTGGCAACCTCGTGGAGTAGAAAACCAAGCTCCAACTATTGCATCAGCAGTTGAAGGAAACAAAAAAACTGTTTCTCAAGGTGCTCAACTTGACCTTGCATCTCTTGTGACCGTAGCAGATAAAGAAGATGATGCCCAAGCAACCCTAGGTGATAAGGTCCATGCTGAAGTTGTTTCAGTAAATGGCGACACAGCAACCAAGACAGTTGATACAAATACCCAAGGCACTTACACAGTTAAGTATAAAGCTGTTGATAGCCAAGGTAAAGAGTCAAACGAGATTGAAGTTACTGTAGTTGTAAATCCTGCACGTGACAACGTAGCTCCAACAGTAGAGATTCCATACTCAGATCCAGCTCCAAACAAAAAAGAAGTTTACCTTTATACAGGAGAAGAAGCTGACGTTGATATTACCTTTAATGACGATTCTGGAAAAATTAAATCAGCTTCACTTAAAAAAGGTGGAAATATTGCCTTAAATAATATTGATGGGAACCCAGATAAACAAGATAACGAATGGGGTTATACTGTAACAGCGATTAATTCTGAAACTGCTACACCAGCAACAATTAAAGTAACAGGTCGAGTTTCAGGTCTTGATGAAAGTAGATTGCCAAAAACAGAAAACGACTCTTTAGAGCTTGTAACACGTTTTGCAACAGCAACGGATACAGATGGTGCAGAGATTTCTAATCATGCAACAAAAGATAAAAATAATGCAGGAGAAATAGTTGGTTCTTACTTAACTGACCCAGGTGCAGTAACTTTCGTATTAAAAGCACAAACTAAGAAATATAATATTAAAACTCCATCAGAAGCAGATAAAGTAACCGTATCAAATGCGAACAACGTTACTGATAAAGAGTTTGAAAAAATTAAAGAGAAAGTTAAAGTTGAATATTCTCAAAACAATCCAGATGCACGTTTAGCTGACAAAAAAGGTAAAGAAGTAGAAGATGCTTCAAAAGTTGTTGATAAAGTAGAAAAAGAAGGAAACAAAGTTGTTGTAACCTATAAAGATGGTTCTAAAGATACAAAACCATTGTCAGAATTTGTCAACGTAGCTCCGACAGTTGAAGTACCATACTCAAATGAAGCTAAGAAAGAAATCTATGTTTATACAGGTGAAAACACTGATTTGACCTTCAAAGGTTCTGATGAAGCTGAAGTTAAAAATCTTTACCTTCGTGGACCTGGAGATACTACATGGAATAATGCAGCAGGTTATGGATTACCAACAGGTAAAGTTGAAAATGGTGCAGTCACTGGAGAAGGTTCAGTCTCTGATGATAAGAAAACAGCTACTATCAAGATGACTGGTGTCACAAACCTTAAGGCTGGTCAAAAGTGGACAAGCTTTGTTGTTGCTGAAGACAATAATGATGCAAAATCAAATACTGATTTTAGAGCATTAGATAAGAATCCAAATGCAACTCAGACACCAGGATATGCTCTATTCATCGTTAAATCTCAAACAGATAAGTACGATATTGCAACTCCAGCTCCAGCTGATAAAGTTGAAGTAGCAGATCCAACTAAGGTAACAGACGCTGAGTTAGATAAAATCAAAGAAAAACTGCAAATTGAGTATGCTCAAACTAATGATGATGCCAACTTTGCAGACAAAAAAGGTAAAACTGTAGATGCTGAAGATGCTAAGACTAAGATTAAATCAGTCACAAAAGATGACAAAGGAAATCTTGTCGTAACATATACAGATGGTTCAACAGATACAAAACCATTGACAGAATTTGTAACTCAAAAACCAAGTACACCAGATACAGAAGCGCCAGCGAAACCAGTTATCGATACAGACCTTACAGGTAAAGCTGGAACTAAGACACCAGTTGAAGTGACAGCAGAACCAGGATCAACCGTTGAGTTGTTCGACAAAGACGGTAAGAAGATTGGTGAAGGCGTAGCGGACGACAAAGGTAAAGCTACAATCACACCAACAACTGAGATTCCAGAAGGTGGCGTAACAGCTAAAGCAACTGATAAAGCAGGTAATGTATCAGAACCAAGTGATGCTGCGAAAGCAACAACACCATCAACACCAGATACACCAGATACAACAGCGCCAGCGAAACCAGTTATCGATACAGA
>NZ_JWAJ01000145.1 GCF_001068775.1 Streptococcus pseudopneumoniae | reverse complement strand
CCACTGTTATCAGTTAAGTTCACATCAACGCTAAACTCTTCTTCACGATAAACGATAATCTTATGTGGGTTAGTGCCATCAATTTCTGCATTACTAATAGGAGTTAAGCTAGTAATTGTTGGAGCTACTGTGTCACGAACTGTGAAGGTTACAGGCACTTCATCTGTTGAACCATCTGGATAAGTAACTACCGCTGTACGTGTGACTTGACCATTGTTAACAGTTGGAGTTTCTCCATCTTTCCATGTATAAGTCGTTCTTGCACCTGGCGTTGTACCTTCAGTTGGCAAGTCAGACTTGTTGGCAATATAAGTCTCTGGTGAGTCATAACCACTGATTGTACCATCTGTCGCTACATCGATTTTAGAGCCTGTTACTGCTGTTGGTGTATATTTATCAGCTTGCTTACGGAACTCAATCTGAATATTGGCGTTATTAGCAGTGTTATTGTTTGTGTTGTTATTTGTCAGACCTCCTTGGTCATATCCACTAATATAACGATTCCAGATATTTTTGCTAGCATCAGCTTTGACTTCCTGATTTTTACCAACATGACCTGAAATATTAACTTTATATGGGTTAGTATCTGTCGCATTGCCAGCTTGACCTAAATTACTTGTCTTATCCGTGAAGTTAATACTTGTACCATTAGCAGGAAGTTCAAGACGACCACCATTTGTAACTTCGAAATTACCTGATGGTGCTACTGCTTGAGCATTGTCGTGAACCTTAATCTTATCCAAGCGACCACTGTTATCAGTTAAGTTCACATCAACGCTAAACTCTTCTTCACGATAAACGATAATCTTACGTGGGTTTTTACTATCAATTTCTGCATTACGATTATCAGTTAATTTAGTAATTGTTGGTGCTACCTGGTCAGCTGGTGTTATCTTAGCTGGAGTTGTTACATCAGGAACTTCAACAGTTGGTTGACCTGGTTCTGTAATCTTACCTATACCTGGGACATTACCTTCAGGTAAATCACTATTAGGTACTTTACCTTTACCGTCTTTACCGATTGTGACTGGGATTGGCTTGTCACCTTTACCTGGGATTTCTACCTTAGTTTCTGGTGGGTATGTTGAGCCATCTGGTTTCTTCGGTGTTACTGTAACGTCACCTGTCTTAGGATCTTGATTCAACTCTAATGTTGGTGTAATAGATTGTGTAACCTTGACAGTTGATGTAAACTCCGCACTTTGTCCAACGTTATTGACAGACTTGACCTTGACCTTATAGTCGCCAGGATCTGAAGCAACACGACCTGTGATAATAAGCTTGTGCTCATAATCACTCACTTTTTGAACTTCAACTTTTTGATCTTTAAGTTCCAGCTTACTATCCACTAACTTGATAGAATCAGCTGGATTATAACCTAGTTTTGGATCACCAAGTGAAAATCCTGCTAGATTATCTTTAGTTGTAAATTCAAGTCGAATTTCCTTACCTTTTTCGATAGTTTGATCAGCCCCCGTCACCTTAGGAGATGGCAAACCATACCATTGCATATCATTTCGGTGGGTGCTGAACTCATAGGAGCGCATCCCTGCTGCATACATGAGTGGAGTCCCCTCAGCAGCCTTGGTTTTGAAACGAAAGATATAGTTTGATGCACTATCCTTAGTTCTACCACGATAATCAATATCAAAATGATAAACTCTTTGCGTATGCTGGATCAACCAATCCTTCAAATAATCTGATACCAGAACATCCTTCTCCGTTGTCGTACGGGCACCACCTGTACGATTAAAATAGAGTGTATCAGGTTTTGAAATGATTTCTTCAAATGTTTTAATCTCTCCATCAGCACCTTTCCAGAAAGCATCGGTAGTGGCGGCTTTGCCCCAAGCCTGCTCGATAGCTCCACCAGGGGTACCAATGTTAACATCCTTAGACGTAGAGCTAACCTGATCTTTAAAGATGTCGTATAAGTTTCGTGGTAATCTTCCTTGAGTTTCAATACGTCGTTTTCCACCAGAACCACCCCAGTAACTACCAAATGATGCCGAACCGTCGTCTACCAAGGTATGACCAGTTGGAATGGTAAACCAAGCATGGGCATTTTGGTGGTTTTCAGGATTAGCTTCAAACTCAATTTCCCAATCGTATGTATCTCCGTTTTTAGTGACATCAACCTTAACGACATCCTTGACATCCTTAACTCTTTGTTTATCCGCAGTATTTTGGTTACGGTCTCTAAAGAGCATGGTACCAGCTGGATAACCTGAGCCATCTCCTTCCTTTGTGAAGTAGAGCCCAACAGCATTGTCATAGGTTGCCCCCGCATCAGCGCGAAGCGTTGTCCCAACTGGGATAGCTGCGCCATTACGGACGTCATTACGCCCAGAAGTCAAACGATTACGTGCAATCATAACAGAGCTTTCGTTACGTTTGATGACACGATTCATATCCTCAACATCACGAAGGCTAACTTCTACACCACCAAATGCAGACTTGGCTACTGCAACTTGGGCGATAGCTTTTTCCAAGATTTCACGTGTCAAGTCATTCTCAGGTGTTTGGGCGATAGCCTGCTCCAAACGATCAATAGATACTTTGAGACTAGCTTTAGCTTTTTCCAGTTGCTCAGCATTAGTATTTTCTGAAGTTTCCTCAGACTTAGCTGAAATTTCTGGAGTTGGCTTCGCTACTTCTGGCTTGATTTCTGGAGTTGCTTCCTGTGTACTTTTGTCATTTTTATCTTCTTTGACTTGAGGAGTTTCCACTGCACGTAGCTGGTCCAAAACATTGGTCAAGCGAGCTACCAAAGCATCCACTTCTTCTTGACTCACTTTTGAATCAGCGAGAGTCTGTTCAGCCTTAACAAGTTCTTCATTAGCGGTAACCAAAAGATCTGTATTAGCAGCTTCCTTGACATGGAGCTGGTCTTTGATCTGTGCCACAAGCTGACTTGCAGTAGCTGTATCCACTTTTACAGAACTAGCAG
>NZ_JWAJ01000144.1 GCF_001068775.1 Streptococcus pseudopneumoniae | reverse complement strand
ATCGGGATTTTACAAGGTTTGAGAGTTCTATGAGTTGCTGATTACGTAGAGTAATTATTTGATTTATTTTAGTTAAATTATTACAAATTTCTTGCTGAATACTATTTTCAACAATAGGGACCTCTATATTTTTTAAGTACGTTAAATTAATATTATTCTGAGCTACTCCTCTACTATCGTTTTTTACTCTATTTTTAATAGAAAGAAGGAAAAAATAAAGATATTCTTTTAATACTTTTTCAGACTTTAAATGTAAACCTGCTATAGCCTGATTTGTTGCAGCATCAATATCTAATATAGCTACTTCACCAATAGTAGCAAAAATAGTATACAATATCGTACCTCTTGAAAATAATTTTGCAGAGGAAAACCGCAATCCTAAATCTGTAATATGTTCTTCAACTTTAGAGATGTATTTTGAGTTTATATCTTTTATTTTTACCCAAGGTATATTACCTTGAACCCAAAATTCTTGCTTATTTCTTGAAGGAGTTCCTCCTGCTTGTATCTCACAAATTTCACCTAGTTTCACTTTCTTCATGCAACCACCTCCTCGAAATATCGGGATTTGCACTTAAGAGATGAATTTCTGATGGGAATGTTTGACATTACTTTGGTTGACCATAGCATAGGCTAAGGTTGTGTCAATTTTGCTGTGACCTAGCAGTTTTTGGACTTGTTCGATAGGCATTCCCTTATCAATTGCCTTTGTTGCTAGTGTTCTTCTGAATTTATGAGGGTGGACCTTTTGAATTCCAAGCTTTTGACCTAACTTTCTTAATCGAATCTCAACACCAGCTATTCCAAGTCTCTGGGCTTTTCCAAGCAAAGTAACAAAAAGTGCTGGATGATTATCTTCTCTGCTATTGATATAGTTCCTTAAATGGATTTTCGTACGAGCATCAAAATAAACAGGTCTCTCCTTTTTACCTTTCCCAAATACAACACATTCACGATTTTCAAAGTCGATATCTGAGCGATTCAGTTGAACAAGTTCTCCCACGCGCATTCCTGTAGAAGCTAGTAGATCGATCATTGCTAAATCCCTTAAGTTTTCACAATTGTCTCGCATGATTTCAAGATGTTCATCAGTATAAGTTTCTTTCACAGTTTGTTCGGTCTTAATCTTTTTTATCCGTCGAATAGGATTTTTGATGATATATTCCTCCTGCTCAAGCCAAGCAAAAAACGAAGACAGGATGCGTCGGATATTGTCCAAATTTGCTTTACTGCAATCTTTTTCTGACTGATACTGTGCTAGATAACTTCTCAAATCATCTGTTGTCAGTTGTGTTACAGACTGCTTTATGCTTGTAAATAAGTTTTCAATGGTTCTTTGATAATAACGAATGGTTTTTGCACTACACCCCTCCACCTGTTTAGCAGTAATAAATAAGGCTAACAAGGAATTATTCGTATACTTCTGTTGATTTACACCACTCACTAAATGACGCTCTAAACTCTCCCGTAATGCTAGTAATTGTGCATTGTTTAAAAGAGGTAGCATTTCTTGAATGATGATTGTCACTTTTGTTTCCATATTTTCTCACTTTCATTATTTCAATAAAAAGAGACAATATTAGTTTTCTGCATTACAGAATTCTAATACTGTCTGTTTATCTATTTTTTACTTATAGGATTTAAATATCCAATCTTAAATTTGGCCATTAGCTCTAAATGAATGTTCTGAGATCCATTTGGTGTAGCTAGACAACTTTTCATCTGTTAAGGATTCTACTGCGATAGTTACACACATATCGACCGCTTCTTCAACTGTTACAGAAAAACGATAACCATTTAACTGTAGAAATTTCACCAAAACAAAGAAAGCAGTTCGTTTATTAGCGTTGGCAAAAACATGCTTCTTGATCAATTGGACAAATAGTATCGTTGCCTTATCAAAAATTGTTGGATAAAGAGGTTTACCGAAGACAAATTGTTCTGGTAAATTGACAATCATATTTAAGGCAGAAGGACTAACCGTTTGAATTTTTTCATTAGGTGAATACCGTTGAATTGCTAAAGCATTGATTTTTTCAATTTGCCTTTCTGTAAGATAGACTGTCATTTTTCCACCAAAGCTTTGAAAACATCATCGTATTCGTCAAAAATTTTGTCCAAATTTAAGTCAAAGGCATCATCAGATACATAAGAAATCTGATGTCCAGACTCTTCGGGAGTAAAGATAATTTCACCACTTGGTAACAATTTCGCTTCGTATTTTACACCACTTGGAATATTGAATTCACTTGGAATGGTAATGGTGATTGAATTTCCTTGTTTTCTTGTTTTTACTACCATCTGATTTCCTCCTTTGAAGTATTATAACAAATAATTACCGTAATTACAATGACAGAATATCAGCCAAAATACTCCTGCATAAGAGATTTCTTCAAAGTTTCAAGTTCTTCTAGTGATTTTTGAATTGCCAATTGTGATTTGTCAACCTGAGCCACAAAGTCTGCGAACTCGTTTTGTAGGGAAAGAGGGGGG
>NZ_JWAJ01000143.1 GCF_001068775.1 Streptococcus pseudopneumoniae | reverse complement strand
CGCATAGCGGGTGGTTTTTTTGTCTCGCACCTAACGGAGCGAGACGGACTGAAAGTCGCATAATAAAAAAGAGTTTGAGAAAATCCCAAACTCTACTATTTTTTGATTTTATTTTCTAGCTATCTTTTCATCTTCTTCTAGTTGTTTAACTAATTGATCAACGCTATCAAATTTCACCATATCACGGATACGGTCCAACCAGGAAACGATGACAGTTTCCCCATAGATATCGTCAGAAAAATCAAAGATATGAACTTCAAAACGCTCTTCTTCGCCATCAAAGGTTTCATTTTTACCTAGACTTGCCATACCACGATAGACTTTTCTTTGGATTTCAACGTCAACGGCATAAACACCATCAGCTGGCATATATGTCCGATCCAAATTGACTAGATTAGCTGTCGGGAAGCCAATAGTTCGACCTCGAGCATTTCCGTGAACCACTACACCTCTCGTTGGTAAAGGAAATCCCAAAAGTTTGCCTGCTTCTTTTACATCTCCTTCTAGAATGGCTTGGCGGATACGCGTTGAACTAATTTTCCCCTTTTCATCCTCAAGCGGTGGAACAATAACCACATCACCATGGAAAAGTTCTTTTAAATCCTCAGCTGTTTTTCTATCTGAACCAAAAGTATAGTCAAAACCAACTACAATCGTATCTGCCTTCGCTTCCTTGACAAATGTTTCAATAAATTCTTGGGCAGTCATATTTGCTACTCGACTAGTGAAATCCATCAAATATAAACTCTCAACTCCAGCTCTCTTCAATCTACGTTCACGTTCACTAGCATACAAAATATGCAATAAGTGTTCAGGTGAGTATTGATTCAGAGTTAGTTTTGGTGATTCGTTAAAAGTTACTAGAGCTACTCCCTGGCGCTTTTCAGCAGCAATATTAGAAGCTATTTCAAATAATTTTTGATGTCCAAGATGAACTCCATCAAAATAACCAAGTACAAGGACGTTTGGTCCTGGTGTTGCAATATCTTTTTCTGTTTTAATAGGTACTGTAATAATCATAGTATCTATTATACCAAAAAAATGGCGCTTTCAAAACAATTTAGACTGAATTCAGGACATAAAACTTAGAGCAAACTTTCTCTGACTTCTTTTCGCAACATTTCTAGACTTTCGATCCCGTACTTATCCATGACTTTTGGTAGATTTTCGATAATATCTGGACAAGCATAGGGATTCGTAAAGTTGGCAGTTCCGACACCGATTGCTGAGGCACCTGCAAGATACATTTCTAAGGCTGCTTCTGCTGAATCCACTCCTCCCATACCAATGATTGGAAGCTTAGTTGTTTGAGCTACTTGACGGATTAGTTTTAGAGCTACAGGAAATACTGCAGGTCCAGACATGCCACCTGTCCCATTTGCGATAATCGGCTTTCTAGTTTTGAGATCAAAACGCATACCAACAAGGGTATTAATCATGGTGAGACCACAAGCTCCAGCAGCTTCTACAGCTTTTGCAATTGTCACGATGTCCGTCACACTAGGTGTTAATTTGACGTAGACAGGGACATCTGAAGCCTCTACAGCAGCTTTTACCACATCATAAGCTAACTCAGGGTCCTGTCCGATTAAAAGTCCATGATTTCCATGATCGACATTAGGACATGAGATATTGAGCTCTATGGCCTTAACATTATTTGCCTTTGAAATACCATGAGAAACGGCTGCGTATTCTTGCTTTGAAAATCCAGCAACATTGGCAATGATAGGGAGATTTGGATATTCTCTTTCAAGCCAAGGTAACTTCTCAGAGAGAACGACTTCTAAACCAGGATTTTGCAAACCAATAGCATTAAGCATACCAGCTGGGTTTTCTGCTACTCGAGGAGTTGGGTTACCAAAACGTGGTTTAAGCGTAGTAGCCTTTATCATGATGGAACCTAAGAGGTCTAAATCATAATATTTGGCATACTCTTGACCAAATCCAAAGCAACCTGAGGCGGGAATGATAGGATTCTTTAATTCTAAGCCTGGTAGAGAAACTTGTAATCGATTTGTAGTCATGACACTCTCCTTATAAAACAACAGTTCCTGTTTTAAATACAGGCCCATCTTCACACACACGTTGACTAACTGTTTCGCTATCTGGTACTTTCAATACGCAAGCGTAGCAAGCTCCCATGCCACAGGCCATACGGGATTCTAGGGATAGGTAAGCTCTTGGATGGTCGTAAAATGTTTGATTAATGTATTTCATCATACCTGGCGCACCGCATGAGTAGATTGCATCAAATTCTGTGTCAAATTCGTTAATCACTACAGAAACATTTCCTTTACTACCATAAGAACCATCATCAGTCGTTACAAAGACCTGACTAAATCTGGATAATTCATCTTCCAAAATAACAGCATCTTTGGTAGCGAATCCTAAAACAGTTGTTATTTCAACAGCACGCTCATTCAGTTGTTTAGCTACTTCGAGTAAGGGCGGAACTCCGATTCCACCACCAACTATAAGAACACGGTTCTGCTTGTCTAAATCAGATAAGTCAAAGCCATTTCCTTGAGGTCCCATAACATCTAAGCTATCACCTGTTTTTAAGGTTGAAAAAATTGCCGTACCAGAACCTTCGATACGATAAATAAGATGGCATTGTTTTTTAGCCTTATCTATAGACGAGATTGAAATCGGACGACGCAAGAGATGGGCATCATCGGGCACACGTAAATGAAGAAATTGTCCAGCTTTCATAGCTTCAACCATTTCTCCTTCGAGAACTAGTTCAAAGATCGCTGGTGCGATTTCCTCTTGCTCAATCACTTTCATGTTTTCTAAACGAATAGCACCCATGCGTTTTTTACAATTTGGATTCATAACTTTTCCTCCTTAAATTTTAAGGGGATCAGATAAAGAAAAACCTTGCATTGCAAGGTTTCAGTTAAGATATTCACACAAAAGTAGCAAATAAGCACTTGCTTACTTGTTTCAATCGTAGTTTCTTTTCTCTGACACCTTGTAAGTCTCTCTGGACTTCCCTTAAAGGTTAAATTTTCACTAGTATACTGTATCAAACGTGAAAAGTCAAGTAAAAATAGGTAAGGTATCAGTTCATAAAAGTTGCTTACTTTTGTGAAGAAAGAATCTGCTCTAATTTTTGATAATCTTTAACACTATCGATTTCATAGATAGAGTTTTCTTCCAACTCTTCTACGTAAACATCTAGTTCTTTGATATTATCTTTAACCATATTGTCCCAATAGAGGTCAACAAACTCGCCACTTGCATAGGCTTCATCGATAAAACCAACAATCTTTTCAGCTGTTGGAGCATCCCAGAATGATACACCACTCAAGATGCGTCCATTTTTGCTATCGACAATAATATCTTGAACTTTGTAGTCATCACCGTAAACTAGGAACCATTCGTTGGTACAATCTTCACGATAAACACTGAAATAAGTCGAACGAGTCAAATCATTGCGGAACATATTCTTGAAAAGATAATTATCCGCATCAATAACATAGCTGTTAGCCAACTCTTCTTTCACCAAGTAAAGTGAGTAAAAGTTATTGTAATCAGCATACTTATCGTTGAATACCAACCGAACTCCGTACTTTTCTTTAAGATAGTCGAATTGTTCTTTTAAATAACCTACAACGATGATAATGTCATCAATTCCGCGTTCTTTTAAAAATTCAATTTGATATTCAACCAATGGCTTTTGATTGACTTTAACCAATGCTTTGGGAGTGTTTTCTGTCATGGGTCTCAAACGAGTTCCCAATCCGGCTGCTAAGATAATCGCTTTCACGCGTTTTCTCCTTTATTCTTTAATAATAATATAAACACCAGCCATTACGATAAGTGAAGTAATGATGGTCAGTAAATTAAGGGGCGAGCCCAAGAAAATTGCTGCAAACAAAACAGTCCATACTACATAACTCACATTTAGACCTGTTGCTTTTGCTGGCTGCAATCGATTAATAGCAATATAGTAGGCTAGATAAGAAATCATATTACATGCTGCAAAGACAATCAGAAGTCCCAACAATTGTCCATTTGCCACTTCTGCAAATGAATGATGCGAGAAGAGAACAATAACAAGATAGGACAGGAAGGAAGTTACTTGTCGAATCAAGAGGGCTTCGAGTTCACTGAGATCACTTTCCATAGCAAATGAGCTTAGAACACTTTCGCTTCCCCAAGCAAGAGCACAAATCAAGGCACACAGAATTCCGATATAGAAGGAATTAACTTGTTCAACCTTGTAAGTCTGAGCAATAATCCCTGCAATGATTAATAAAATTCCAAATACTGTATTCTTAGAAACCTTGTGCTTTAAAATAAAGAAGGCCAGAAGGACAGAAACTGCAGGATAAATTGCTGAAACCGAAGAAGCTAAAGAGCTACCAATATACTTAACCGCATAGAGATTGGCCTGCATACCAATCGGCCCAGCTAATAATGCTCCAATAATGACACTAACATTTCGAATGTTCAAGAAGATTGAAAAACGTACTTTTCCTTCTTTAACTAAAAGATATCCTAGCAAGATAAAAATACTAAGAAAGTCGTGTGCTGCTGCTACTACAAAAGGCGAAAGCTCAGTAAAGATTGAAAAGATATAAGCACTAATAGTTAATCCTAATCCCCAGAACACACCTGATAGTAGCCCAAAAGAAACTCCATTTTTAGTTTTCATTTAATTCTCCTTCAGACTCTAATTCTTTTACTGCTCTATTGTAACGAGAGATTCCGTAATCTCCGAAATCTGCACCATTTTCTTCTTTGTAAATAGTCCAAAGACTCCAAATGATATCTTGCAAGATTTTGTAAATACGAATCTTCTCCCTTGAAACTGGAGTCTTGTCACTCTCATAATGACTTAAAAAGTCTTCTTCTTCTGCACTTGTAAATTCAGATTCTAGGAAGAGGGCTGCCAAATCCCACATAGGATCATTCATAGAAGAATATTCCCAATCAATGAGATAAAGATGTCCATCTGGTGCTTCAATAAAGTTTTCAGGAACCAAATCAATATGACATGATTTCTTATCAATTCCAATTTGTTCAAGCTCTTCTTTCAGAGAAAATACAGATTTCCTGACAGCTTCATAGTTTGGATAGTAAATCTCTCCTTGAATCAATGATTCATATTTTTTGATTTCCTCAAAAGGAGCAAATTCTCCTTTTAATTCTTTACCAGAAGCATGGATCGTTTGTAGAATTGGTGCAATCTTTTCAAATTTGGTTTTAATGGTAGCTGAATCAAGTGTCTCAGCATTTTCAATGTACTGATTAACTTTGATACCAGCTTCAATATCGAAAAGATAATTTTCTACATCTAATTTCAAATCTTTCAACAATTCAAGATTGAACTTCTCATTCTGGCGATCGATTAATTTATCTGTACCTTTACCGAAAAACTTAACGATATACTGGTTTGCAGTCGTCTTGACTAGATAGTTTTGATTGGTCATCCCACCTAGTTGCTCAACACTGAGAATATCCTCTTCTTCCGATAATAAAGAAGCAATCTTTTCTTTAATAAGTTTCTCCACGGTCAACCTCCATATCCTTACACTTCCCATTTAAAGACTGTCTTGAAGGCAGTATTTAAATCTGTAGCAAAAACTCGATGAATATCCTTAATCTCTCTTACTGGTTCTTCTAGATAAATGATATTCTTCAAACGATTGGCAAACTTCTTAATTTCCATCATTTGAATGGCATTTTCAAAGTCAACTCTTCCAGAACGAGAAGATCCAACTAATAACAAGCCTTTTTCTAAAGAATCACGAGTATTGATATTAACCTTATACTCACTCACTCCCATCATCAAAATGGTACCTTGGGGTTTGATGTAACGAATCAAGTCATTGATAGCAGGACCGCATCCATCACCACCACAACACTCAAATCCATGATCAAAGCTTAAATCTTCTGGAATACTATCAGTGATATAACGTTCATTCGCAAAGGAAAAGAGTTCAAGTTTTTCCCAATGACGTCCAATGACGATAATCTCTGCTTCAGGCAAGGTATAATTGATAATATTTGCCATTACAAAGGCTAGACTACCATCACCAATAACTGCAATACGTTGACGTCTGCTGTGAGATACCGTCATAAAACGATTCATAGCATGCATGCCAACACTGACAAACTCAGTAATGGCGGCAACTGTGTCTTCGACGTCCTCATAAGCTACCACACGATCCTTAGGAAGAGAAACGAATTCTCGCATGAATCCATCATAACCACTAGACAAGAAATATGTTCCAGTCATGTAATTTTCATAGAATTCCTCATCACTTTGCATAGGTGGTTGATTTGGAATCATAACAACTTTCTGACCAACTTTGTAAGTACCTGTTGGATCAGAAATGACTGTACCACAAGACTCGTGAATCATAGCCATTGGTAGTTTTTTCGCTAAAATTTTTGGATCACGTTTACCTTGGTAGTAACGTTGATCTGCGTGACAAACCGCCATGTAATTTGGTCGAATGAGAATATGATTCTCTTGATCAATTTCTTCTTCCTGATACTTAATATTGATAAACTTTGGTTTTGTCAGTTGATAAATTTGATTAATCATGTCTTTAGTCTTTCTCAATCATGCTTTTAGCAATCTTCAAGTCTGTAACTGTTGTAATTTTGAGGTTTGAGTATTCACCTTTTGCCAAGGCTACATCTTTACCCTTAATGACAAAGATTTTACATGCATCTGTTAAAATTTCTTTTTCCTCTGCTGATAAAGAACCATACAAATCAATAAAGTCTTTACAACGGAAGGTTTGAGGAGTTTGCCCTTGATAGAGGTGAGCACGGTTTGGAATATCTGTGATAAATTTCCCATTAGTACTTTCAACAATGGTATCCACGGCTTCAACTACAGTATCAACAGCATCATGATTTTGTGCAAGAGCAATGTTATCTTGAATCATACGAAGTGTGATAAAGGGGCGAACCGAATCATGCGTTACCACGATATCATCTTCCGTAATTGGACGGTAAGCATCGATAGCTTCGATAATCTTTTCAATACTAGAATTGCGATCTGCACCACCTTTGGTGATGATGATACGATCCTTATGGAGTGGTAGGAATTTTTCAACTAAATCTTCTGCGTGTGTTACCCAGTCTCCGTGAACTCCAACCACAATCTTTTCGATACTTGGCTCTAAGACAAATTTTTCAATTGTATGAATCAAGATTGGGCGATCTCCCAACTCAAGAAATTGTTTGGGTAGGTTACTAATACCCATGCGCGTGCCGGTTCCACCTGCTAAAATTCCAGCGTAGATCATTTTCATACTCCTTTAGTTCATTCTAAAAAAACTTATTGTTAACTATTATATCACAATCTGGCTCTATCTTGAAAGAAATACAAAGACTTTATGCCTAGAAAACGCTCTTTTTAAACCTTAATCTGAACATTATTTCCTCCTAGTGAACTTTCTTTTAAAAAAATCAAATTATTATCTCATTTCTCCTATCTGTATCTAATCAATCCTATTAATATAGAGTCCTTAAGCATATTATAGAAAACTTAAAGAAACCTTAAACCAAATAAAAAGAGTTGAGAATATTTGCCAGAGATAACTCCCTTCTAACATTTCTCAACTCTATTCAAAAAGATTCGGTTTATTTTTCTTCTTGCTCACCGATGCCCTTAACAGCTTTTTTAAATTCGGCAAGCATTTTTCCTACTGATTCGCCTAACTCTGGTAAGCGCTTTGGTCCAAAAATCAATAGCGCACCAAGGACAATGACGATCAAGCCTGGTGCACCAATATCACGTAAGATTCCCATCTTTTTCTCCTTTCCTTTTTCTCTTAAAAATCCATTTACTAATAGCGATACTAACCTCATACAAAAGGATTAGGGGAACAGTCATCGCTAAATCACTAATAAAATCGGCCGGCGTCAATATAACAGCCAATACTAACAAGATAAAATAAGCATAACGTCTATAAGCAATGAGTAGCCCAGGCCCAATCAAACCAATGGAGGTTAAAAAAGCAATAATAACAGGCAATTCAAAGATAAATGCTAGTGGTACAGTAGTTTGAAAGACAAAAGCTAGATAATTTTGTGCAGTTAACTGCGTTTCAAATAAGTTTTCACCCAGTCCCAGCAAGACCTGAAGTAAAGCTGGTGTTACAAAATAAAATCCAAAGGCTAATCCTAAGATAAAACAAAGGAAAGTTGCAGGGATATAAGCAAAAATCGCCCCTGCTTCTTCAGTTTTAAGGGCTGGTCGAACGAAACTCCAGACTTGATAGACCGTAAAAGGTAAGGTAAGGCTAAAGGCCATCAAACTTGCCAAACGAAGATAAATCCATAAAATATCATTCGGCCCCAAGACAATTAACTTCTGACTAAACCCTTGTGTGATATATTGATAAACCTGATCGGCAAATAATAGTGAAACGCAGAATACTAAAAAGAAACAAACAACTACTGCTAGCAATCTCTTTCTAAATTCTACCAAATGTTCAATAATTGTCAATTCCCTTTGATCCATTACTGTTCACCCTGTCTAATGGTAATTAGAAAAACTACGAGGATAAAGAGAGTCTGACCTGCTACCCCTTCCCAACTAGGGTAAATTCCCAATATATCAATACTTGGTATTCCTGAGATCAGATGGTTTGGAATCATATTTGTCAACTGTAAGGCATGGATACTGACTCCCGTCATCTTAAAGGCTAAGGCATAAATCATCCAAGTCAGGATAAAGAAAACCTTATGAGGTAGAAAAAATTGACTGGCCTTGTTCATCACAAAAGCAATCACGACTAAGACTGAGAGGGCCAGAGAAATTCCTAGGACAAAATCAAAACTAGAAATCCTTGGCAGAATCCCTACGTAGAATAAAATCGTCTCAGCACCTTCTCGGAATACGGCTAGAAAACTCAGAGCAAACATAGAAAGGAAAGATCCTGTTTTCGTGACAGTTTGCATTTGTGATTCCATAAAAGTATTCCATTTTTTAACAGAAGATTTGCTATGAAGCCAAATACCGATTAAAATCATCATGATAACCGCAAAAATTCCGACTGCACCTTCGATGATTTCACGGTTAGTTCCTGAGGTAACTGCTGGAAAGGCAATCTGTAGGATATAGGCAATTAAAAGACTAGCAACTATACCAGCAAATGCACCACCATAGACCCACTTGAGGCCCTTTCTCATCTTAGTAGCTTTCAAAGTTGTCACAAGCGCCATGACAATCAAGAGTGCTTCTACACCTTCTCGGAGCAAGATGAGCATGGCGTCAAATGCATTATAGGAAGCGCTAGTATCAATTTGAGATAGCTCTGCAATCAAGCTAGAAAGCTTTTCTTGATATTCACTTTCCTTTCCCTTAACCATGATGACCGGACTTTCACTTTCGACCTTGGTATAAAGCGAAGGATTGGTTGTACTTACAGAACCCTCGATGGTGGGCCAAATAGTAATAAACTCCTTCATAGTTGCAGCTGCTTCACTATCTTGACCAGCTTGAAATTGGGTCAAAGCCTTCTTTAAAAGATCTATCCCATCCTTCAGTGTCAGGTTTGATGATGTCGTCGCAACTTCTGTACCTTCAACAAAGTTAGAAATGGCTTTTTTCAAATCATCAAACGATGCCTGAATACTATCAAAGTTCGTTGGTTCAGTCTCAATGCTACTACGCAAGAAGGAAATTGCTGTTTCCACTTGCCCATAATGAGCTGTACTATGGTCACGAACCACTGCTTCATTGATGGTCCAGGTTGAATTCATTTTTTTATAGGTTTCTCTTACTGCTTCCAGATCTTGAGAAGCGATTGCCTTGTCTAAGGCTTCAAAACGAGGTTCTAAGCGACTTACAAGTTTCTCTTTTTCTGCATCTAGGTCGACTGGATTTTGCTCTTTCTCAAATGTCAAAAGGGCTAAAGAAATCTGAGTTAACTGGTCTTCAGTAATATCACCAGTTAAGGCTAACTTTTCTTGAACTTGTCGCCCTGCTTCAGAGTTAGAATTCTCGACTTTCTCGAAATCTTTGGTCATTTCATCGATTAGTTTTCTTGCCTGATCTTGTTTGCCTTCTTTAACAGCTTTAGTTGCATCAGTTATTTTCACAAAGTAGGGACTCAAATTTTCCTTAGCTCCTACCGGAAAAATCAACAGGAAGAAACAAGCAAATAGGAGGATAATACTTTTAGGATTCCAATAATTTCTGCCCAATGTAACCTCCCTTCTCTACTCCACCAAAGCAAGCAAAAAGGCCACTGCCTATATGGGTAACGTACTCATTCATTTTATCCGTAGCACCTAGATTGGTCTGAACTTTAACAAAGCTATCTGGATCCTTTTGAAAAGAAATAAAGAGCAAACCAGTGTCAAACTGGCCAGTCTTTTCATCTATGCCAT
Source organism: Streptococcus pseudopneumoniae (assembly GCF_001068775.1). Lineage (GTDB taxonomy): Bacteria > Bacillota > Bacilli > Lactobacillales > Streptococcaceae > Streptococcus > Streptococcus pseudopneumoniae_N. The sequence goes on along the minus strand of NZ_JWAJ01000143.1, from coordinate 35,353 downwards.
CAGAATAAGAATAAGAGCGACGCAGTAGAGGTTTATCCACTTCTTTTGCTAAGCGAACATGAGAATCGTCAGGAAGAAGACTTAAATCAACCTCATCAAATTCGTTTTTCTTACCAAAAGGAGCGCCACTTTCTTTGTAACGACCAAAGGTATTTTCTTGCTCCTCCAGATTGGTTCGATCCCAAGTATCAAGGAACATCTGAATGCGACGAACGGCCATGTAGGAACCATTTTCCATCCAGTCCTTACTGTCTGCCCACACAACCTGATCAAATTCTTTCTCAGTGGTAACATTAGCAGTCCCGTCTTTAAATCCAAAGAGATTCCGAGGAGTTTCCATACGATTACCGATAGCTGCAAAACCTGATTGACTCCAACGAAGAGTAACTGCATTCCTTCCCTTTCGGATGAGGTTGCGAATGGCATGAAAGGCAACTTGCTCATCATCAGCACAAGCTTGGATAACTATATCTCCTCCCGTGTACTTTTCTCGTAATTGTTCCTTTGGAAAAGGAGGCAAATCTCTAAAGAGTGTTGGACGTTTGTTCTCTAGTTTCATCTTTTCTAGGAAACTAGCCGAAACTCCGAAGGTCAGGGTCAAACGATGAGGATTAAGCCCAACTGTTTCTCCAGTATCACTTGGAGGTAAGAGGCTATTGTTACCATCTTTTTTAACCAATTCTCCTTCTACAAGTTTGGCACTATAATCCGTCCAATCTTTAAATAACTGGATGATTTTCTCTTTGTCAGTTGTATGCAAATCTAAAACCACAAAATAAATGTTTTTCTGCATGACAGTTGTAATGCCAGCTTGGTGTTTGCCATAGAAGGCTATCTTTTCATCCCCGTACGAGATTTTCTCCTGACCATCAAGCTTAGGTGCGAAAAAAGCAGAAGCACCGGAGAGACCAAGTGCGAGACCAGCACCTCCGATACCTGCTTTTTTTAGAAATTCTCGACGGTCCATTTTTTGTTCAAAAAATTTTTCGCCTTTGTTTGTCATATTACTTATTCTCCACCAAGAAATTTACCCATTTGTGATAATGGTTCACCAAGTTTTGTGACTGCTTCAGACAATTCCTTGGTATCCTCTTTCGTTAAGTCTGTATAGAGCTTATAGTGTTCCTTGTCCGTCATGTGTTTGTCTAACAAACTATTGACAGATTTGAAATCTTCCTCTAACTCCTTAACCAAGGCTGCATCTGATTTTTCAAGCAAGGGTTTAAAAAGTTGGAAAATCTTTTCAGCACCTTGGATATTTGCACGGAAATCATACAAATCTGTATGAGAATAAATCTCCTCTTCACCAGTAATCTTACTTGTCGCTACTTCATTTAAAAGGTCAACAGCCCCAGTTAGCATAATCTTGTAATCAACATCTACAGTCGCAATCTTAGCCTTCAATTCCTTGATATCATTTACCAGTTGGTCACCATAAGCCTCAGTTCCTTTAGTTGTGTTTTCCTCCCAAAGAATGCGCTCAATACGGTGAAAACCAGACCAACCTTCTTCGGTCTTGTTTTCATCTAAGTAGTCTGCTAATCGAAAATCAATCTTCACATCAGATTCACCGAAGCTCTCTGCAATCGGCTCTGAACGTTCATAGGACATACGGATTAAAGGGTAGGCCTTTTTAGCTTCTTCTAACTTACCATCCTTCAAAAGTTGAACAAAACCTTCTGTATCTGTTAAAAGTTTATCAATCTGTTCTTCCACAAAGGTTTTGTAGTCACTAGTTGCCTTATCCAATAATTTTTGGTTATCTTCTGATAATTTTGCGACCTGAGATGAATCACTTGTAGTTGACGATTGTTCAAAACGAACTGCACAAGCAGATAACAACAATGCCGAAGATAAAAGGATAAAACCAAGTTTTTTCATTAGATACTCCTATTAAATCATGGGAAGCCCATTTGTTTTTAATTCATTATAACATAGATTTTCTAATTATTCAATAAATTGTCAGAAAATTTAATGTTTTATCGTTGAAAATTTGAATAGACTTTTCTAGTTAAAATTGTTAAAATAATAGGGAAAATAAAAGAAAAGGAAGCTATATACCACCATGATGAATATGCAAAACATGATGCGTCAAGCTCAAAAACTTCAAAAACAAATGGAGCAAAGTCAGGCTGAACTTGCTGCTACAGAATTTGTTGGAACTTCTGCCCAAAACCTTGTAACTGCTACACTAACAGGAGACAAGAAAATTGTTAGGATTGACTTCAATCCTGCAGTTGTTGACCCAGAAGATATTGAAACTCTATCAGATATGACAGTTCAAGCAGTCAATGCTGCTCTTGAACAAATTGATGAAGCAACTAAAAAGAAACTAGGGGCTTTTGCTGGTAAATTACCATTCTAATAGCATAAAAAGAGGCTGATGTTCAATTCAACCTCTTTTGTCTTACCTAGAAAGTAAATATTTCTGTTGCTTTCTTTAGAAGCAAGTCCGTATATTCAGGATCTTCCTGAGCGGTCTCAAGCTCTTCTTTAATTCTTTCCAAATCATCTGTTATCATACCATCAACTCCCAAACGTAGGGACTTATCAAAGGATTCCGAACCATTGATTGTCCATACATAGAGTTTTTGTTTTGTATTCCAAAGCTTGGTTACAAAATATTCATCTAAAGTAGAATATTCCATGGTATAACCTGTAGCATTTGTTCTTGGAAAAACGGAATTATAGGGCAGTATGAAATAGACTGGAATCTCTTTATCATACTGGGTAACTTTTTCAATAACATGATAATCCAAAGATTGCATCTGATGCCCATAGACTTTAATTTTTGCTCCATATTGATCTAGAAAACGATCCATCATCTGAGCACTATCTTTTCGACTTGTTTTTATTTCGATCAGCAATTTCTGATGAAGGTCATTGGCACGATTTATATAATCATCAAAGCTAGATATTTTAGTCTGATAACCATTTTCATAAATATCTAATTGCTTCAACTCATCTAAAGTTAAGTCTTGTGGTGTTACATTTAATCCCGCTAAACTTTTTAGGTTAGCATCATGCATCATGACAAACTGACCATCCTTTGTTTCTTGCACATCCATCTCAACTAAATCTGGTTTTAACTGAGCTGTTTTTTCTAAGGATTCAACTGTATTTTGGACACCATTCCCATTAGAAACTCCTCTGTGAGAGATGACAAGTGGAGGATTGACTACGGGTGCTTCGAGATAAATATAGCCTTCAATCGCAAAGAAGATACTTGCGCATCCCATTACACCCCATCTCATAATATGGTCCTTTTTCCGTCTTGGCATAATATCCAACTCCTCACCAGTTAAAAAGGAGGTAAACTTAACCAAGAAGTAGGTTAAAGACATATAGTGGATATTTTTAATCAAAATATAGTTTGAAATAGCTAGAATCAATGATTCTCGGTGTGTGAGACCATCTGCTAAAGACTGGATCAACAATAGAGGAATTAAAGGTAAGTAAAAGAAAAGATTCGTTTTGACAAGGATTAGAAAGAGATGCCAAGCGTAAAACCAAAAATGATTTCTGGTTTTTTCTAAACTGTAAACCACTGCTTCCTTAACCGTCATCTTGTCATAAAAGATTTTTGGCAAAACAAAAATCAACTTAACAGAAACGTATAGGAAAAGGATTGATAAGATGATAATAGCAAGCCACCATATCCAATACTTGTCTTCCATGTAGGTCTGAATAAACTCAGGTATCACTATTTTATTAAAATAATAAATTTTAAAAATCTTCCTGATAAACGGAAAAATCATAGCAATATAAACGAAGATAAACAAGGCCTTGGAAACAGTCAGACGTTTCATGAAGGCTATACTTTCACGAAATACCTTGCGACTATACTCAATCAAGGTTAGTTTTTCGTGATAGAGAAGGTGTCGAGCTCCAATAAAGAGGAGACTTAGTTGAAAATAGGCTACTAAAAGGTTAATGGCTATTAAGATTAAAAACCCAAGGCTGACTAAAGGTGCATGTTTTAAAATTCCAAAAACATTATTATAGGAAATAAACAAATAGCCCGTCTGACTTAGTAAAAAACCTGCTATCAATGAGTTCAGTGGCAACCAAATATAATCTACTAGCATGAAGATTAAAAAAAATAGAAATAGGATTTTATCCAGATTTAAGTAAATCTTTTTAAAACCCAATTTTTTAGGTTTTTCAGGTTTCATAAAACCTCCTAATCAAAAAACTGTGACAAATCTAGTCCACCAAAAGGATTAGAGTTCAGGCTACTCTTGGAGTCCAGTAAAATTCTGCTTTCATCAGATTCTAGAAAAGCTTCATAAACACGCGCAGTCATACGTGCATCCTCTAAACTATTATGAGACTGCCCCTTGAATCCTAAAAATTCAGCCACGGTCTGTAACTTGAGATTGGCAATACCGTGAAGATCAGAACTCCGTCGCTCAAAAGCTTCATCATAGAGATCGACTAGATATTGACGACTATAATCCAATCCATACTCTAGTAAGATTGGTAAATCACTCTTGGCTGCATTATAACCAACAAGGGGTAATTCACCAACAAAGTCTTGAAAATTCTTAAGAACTTCCTCCACCATCGGTGCATCTTTCAAGATTTCAGACGTGATACCCGTTAAGCCGTTTATAAAACTTTTCAATGGTACATCGGTATGAACATATGAGTCAAATGCTCCTACTTCTTCACCATTTTTAAAACGGACCGCAGATACCTGAATCAAGTGAGTTTTATCCTGGTGTTTATTAAATTCCAAATCAAATGAAATATAATCTCTTAATTTTTCCATCTTATCCATTCCTTATTGTATTTGAAAAAGAAACTACTTGGTTATACCTAGAAACCAAGCAGTTTTTTCTTATCCTCCAAATAAGCGAGCAAAGAAGCCTTTCTTCGTTGCTTGTACTTCTTGCTTAGCCTGATCCAACTCCAACTGAAGGGTTTCTTGGTCCTTCATAGCTTGTAGCGTTAACTGTTGTTGTTGATCCAATTGCTTATCTTTTTCTGCGATTTGACGGTCTTTGACACGCATCTGTTCATCTTTTTCAGCTAACTGTTTGTCTTTAGCCTTTAACTGCTCATAAAGACGGATGATTTCTGCGTTCTTTTCATCAACAAGAATCTCCATCAACTCACGTTGCTTCACATCATCACTAACAGGTTCATCTTCAAAAATAGTTTTTTTGTAGATTTCTTCAAGCTTAATCAAGCCACTGCGAGTTACCACAGTAACTCCTTTATCATTTTTAGTCGTATCTTCTTCAGGTAATTCCTTGACACGGTTATTGATTGCTTGACGGGACAAGCCCAAGACCTCAGCAATCTCACTAACAGTCATCTCAATACTCATAATATCCTCTGAAAGTTTTCTAGCTTTTCTTTATTTAAATATTATCATAAGCAAGCAAAACTGTCAAATATCACCGTGTTTTCAACCCTTTTTCAAAACAATTTCTCTTCTAAACTAAATTGTCTTTCAGCTTTTTTAAACTAAACATCAGTTTGCAATTTTACCACCAGCTCTAATCAATTGAAAACCTTTCTTGGTTTATAAAGAGTATCCCGTTTCTCTATAATGGCTAATAACTTATCACCTTCAAAACCAGCCAATTCCTTCTCAGTTTGTTCCAATTCAATAAAGCGACCAAAACGCACTTCTTCTGCCTGTTTTGGGGTCAAATAAACCTTAACTAAGTCACCTGTACCAATCTCTAAGGGATGAAGAAAGTCTAATTCACCAGCTTGTACCTTTTCCTCAATTTCATTCAAGGTCAAAGCATTATCTAACTGCAAGCCCGCAGCGCTTGTTCGTGTTAAATGAGACATATGAGCTGCATAGCCAAGTTTTTCTCCCAAGTCAACTGACAAGGTCCGGATATAAGTCCCTTTGCTACATTTTACACGGAAGGTAAATCGAGCCAGATTATTTTCATAGAAAATGGAACTTGTTCGTTCGAAACTATAAATCGTCACCTGACGTTCTGGACGCTCGACTTCCTGACCAGCACGCGCATATTCATAAAGTTTGCGCCCATTGACCTTGACAGCGGAATACATTGGGGGAATCTGAATAATAGGTCCAGTCAGACTTGCAATCGCTTGATCAACAAGCTTTTCATCTAAGGGAGACAATACTGGTGTCTCAGCAACCACCTCACCACTAGCATCCTCGGTTGTTGTAGAATATCCTAGAGTAATTTCACCCTCGTAAATCTTACCTTCGTCCTGCATAAACTCAACCATGCGAGTCGCCTTCCCTACAGCAATGGGTAAAACACCCACCACATCAGGATCCAAGGTCCCACCGTGTCCAATCTTCTTGGTTCCTAAAATCTTACGTAATTTAAAAACCGCGTCATGCGAGGTCATCCCCGCTTCCTTTTTTAAGTTGATAATACCGTTCATATGTTGCTTTCTACTCCCCCTTCAATGCTTCAAACTTAGCTTTCATGGTTGGATTCTTCCGAGTCAATTTTTTAACGGAAACATCTTCCAGCTTGTTGTTTGCAAGGCGGAGTTGGTTTTCTGATGTTGTCAGGAATTTCTTGACTTCTTCCATTCGCTTAATTGCCTTGTCGATTTCGTCGATGGCCTTGCCAAAGTTGACAGAAGCTGAGTTATAATTCTTTGCAAAAGCTACCTTGAAAGCGTCCAAATCTTCCTCAAAATGCGTGATATCGATATTTTGCTCACGAACAAGCGCTAACTCCTGCTTGTATTTTAGGGAATTAAGGGCAGCATTGCGCAAGAGTCCAATTAGTTGAATAAAGAACTGGGGACGAATGACATACATCTTCTCATATTCATGGCTAACGTCAACAATTCCTGTATTAAAGTAGTCGTTTTCTGCTTCAAGCATACTTACCAAAACAGCATACTCACAGTCTTTCTCACGGCGGTCTTTATCTAATTCCTTGTAAAAGTCTGCATTCTTATGTTTCTTCTCTGTCCCGTCTGCTTCATTTTTCATCTCAAACATGATGGAAATGAATTCTAGTCCATTTTCATCAAAATCACGGAAAATGAAATCGCCCTTAGAACCACGTGCTGAAACCTTGTTGTCCTTTTCAAAGTAAGCATTTGGGAAGGCAAAGCTACGAACCTTGTTGAACTCACCTTCCGCATAGTGTTCCAGACTTTCACCAATAGCCTTTGTTGATTGTTGGGCTTTGAAATTCTTATAGAACTCAACCTGCTCACTGGCTGCCTTTAGCTGGGCTTCATAATTTTGTTTTACAGAGGCTAGAGACAACTCATTTTCTTTTTCTTGTAAAAGGAGCTGGTTTTTGACCTGATCACGTTCTTTCTCTAAATCAGATAGTGTTTTTTGTAGTTGATTTTCATGCTTTAAGCGCAAGGTAGCCAATTGATTTTCGAGAGCTTGGACTTCTTTTTCTTTCTCTAGCAAGCTTTGACTTGCACTTTGCTCCACTTCTTTCTTAGCCAATTCTTTTTCTGTATCAAAGTTGTTAATTTGACTTTGAAGCTGGGCAATTTCTTGATCTTTTTGAGCCAGTTTTGCCTGTTGTTCATTTAAGGCTTTTTGTTCCACCAATGTCAACTCTTGTTTGATTCGTTCATGCAATTCCTTATCAAACTCTGCAGTGCGAACTTGAGAAAGCAGTTCTGCATATTGACTTTCATTGACTGTAAATACTTCGCCACAATTGGGACATTTAATCTCGTTCATGTTATTCCTCTAAATTTATCTATTCTACTTTCATTATAGCATGGATAAACAAAAAGAAAAAGTTGGAATGAATCCAACTTTTAATCTACATATGTATCTTCGTTTTTATTTAAGAAGGCGTATGGTAATCCCATGAGTAAACCACCACCGATAAAGTTACCAATGAAGGTTACACCCCAGTGACGAAGAATATTTCCAATACCGAAGTTTGCGATTGAATCAGCAGCAACACTGAATTTCACAATAGCAAATGAAGCAAAGTTTGCGGCGATGTGCTCGTTTGTTAAGAATACAAACATGTAAATAGCTGAAAGAACTAACCAAAGTTTTGCTCCACCATCCTTAACTAAAACGAATGAAAGAATCGCGATATTTACAAAGACATTAGCCAAGATAGCTTCAAGCAAGATAAGTTCATTTGAACGGCCCAACTTCATTTCCACAACTCCAGAAATAAAGCTATCATGTGTTAGGTTTGCATAAGCCGCTGAATGGGCAAAGCCCCATCCTGCTATAAGAGCACCGATTAAGTTGAAGAAAGTACAATATAGAAGGATTTCAGCTGTTTTTCTCCAGCTAATCTTTTTCAAAAAGCTACCAGCTGTCAAGAACATCATGTTAGATGTTACTAACTCAGCATTCAAGAAGACAATGTAAGCCAATCCCCAAGCGAAGCGAAAACAAATGGGAAGAGGAAGCGTCCACTACCTGGAGCAATCTTATTAATCAAGTCAGCTCCAACTGCACCAGCTGCTGTACTAAATGTTAAGAATGCACCAGCAAACATTGAACGGATAGCATACTTGAATTTACTTTGACTGTAAAGACTTTCCTTTTTCTTACAAGCAAACTCAATTTTTGAGATAAATTCTGAAGAAACCATATAAACTCCTAAAACTTTTATTTGTGAATATTATAACATAAAATCGAAATTATGGGAAGGCTTTCTTAATTCTATTTACAATATTTTTATCATTTTTAGCAATCGTTTCCATTTGCTTTGTATCAGCATCTTTAATGTTTTCAACTCTTTATTTTCAAACTATTCATTCTATATATTTAATATATGTTTTATTTTTGTTCTATATTGAATTTACAAAAGAGTCTCTTTAGTTTTCAGCTAAAATCCATGCACTAATAATTTGTTTGAATTTATAGACAGAAAAAATAACGTTTTTATCAAAAGGTTTTTTGGAAAAAAATCGAGGTCTGGATTTTTTTCCCCGACCTCCTCTATTATTGATTTTCATTTTATTTAGTAAGAGCTAAGTGCTAATCAACATAAGTCTCTTCATTTTTATTAAGATAAGCGTATGGTAAACCTATCAGGAATCCTCCACCAATCAAGTTAGCAATGAAGGTAACACTCCAATGACGGAGGATATTTGGAATATCAAAGTTAGCAATTTGATCAGAAACAATGCTGAATTTAATAATGCTAAAAGATGAAAAGTTAGCTGCAATATGCTCGTTAGATAAGAAAACAAACATAGAAATAGCTGACAAGATAATCCAGAGTTTGGCATTGCTATCCTTAACCAAAATTGAAGATAGAATGGCAATGTTTACGAACATATTTGCCAAAATCCCTTCCAACAAGACCAACTCACTAGGTCGTGCCAATTTCTTAGCTACAATCTTTGGTAAGTAACTATCGTGAGTCAAATATGAAAATGCCGATGAATTAGCAAAGCACCAACCTGCTAACAGAGCGCCAACTAAGTTGAAAAAGGCACAATAAAGTAAAATGATAAAGGCTTTTTTCCAATCAATCTTCTTCAAAAATGTTCCAGCTGTCAAGTACATCATATTTGAGGTAACCAACTCGGCATTCAAGAAAACGATATAGGCAAGGCCCCATGCAAATACAAAAGGAAATAGGAAATAACCAGCACTTGGAACGATGCTATTGAGTAGATCAGCACCTATGGCCCCAGCGGCTGTACTAAAGGTTAAGAAAGCACCTGCAAACATCGAACGAATGGCATATTTAAACTTACTTTGGTCAAATAAACTTTCTTTCTTATGGCAATAATAATCAATCTTTGAAATAAATTCTGACGAACTCATATAAACTCCTTAAAATATCATTGTTAATATTATAACATAAAATATTTTAAGTGGAAATAAATTTTTGTCCTTTACATTTGATTGTTTTTAGTGCTTGCAAAAGCTTCAATTTCTTCTGCAGTCAACCCTACCAGCTCTGAAACCCACAAGCCGACAATATCCGACAAAACAGAATCACAAATGTATTCATTCTCACCATGACCATATTTACAAGTGAATTGAGGGGTTCTTATGGCTGATTGATAAAAATTGAAGGCTAACTCTTGCAGTTTTTCTGGCTGAAATTCAAGTCCCAACTCTTGTGCAAGTTCAGCTCTCACTTTATCCCACTCTTCGCCTTTTGACTGATAGTTTTCTCGTGCATTGTCGATAAATCCTTTACAGAATTGTGCCAGCAAATGCTTGTTTTGATAGAGCAAACGACAGGAAAAGTCTGAGATAGATCCAGCATGAAGTAAGAAGGCAAGTAAGTCATTAAGGCTTTCTGCTACCCGACCAACTTGGCCTTCACTCCCTATAAAGCCGATACTCTCATCCTCAAGAATTACATATTCTCCCCCGCTACCATCCTGGGCAAGTGCTTGACAAGCTAAAGAATATTCCTCATTGTTATAAGAAATTGTTATAAGAAAATTGTACTTCTCTTATTTCATCATAAAAACAAATATCACACTCTGCCAATAGCAAGTTTCTTAAATGATTATTGTCTCTGATTGCTTCTAGTTTTTCCATTTTCACCTATCCTTAGACTAAAGTCCTACCAATTGATGATAACTTTAATATGATACTTTTTCGTCTCATTTTTTAGATTTCTGACAAGCTTATCATTCTCTTTTGATTGGCCAAAGAAATAGGCTAGAGCTTTTCCGCTCTTTTGTTCAATACACAAAAAATATCTAGCACCATTCAATTTAACACTTGGAATAAAATCGACCTCAATCTTTTTAATATTATTCAGTGGTATAATGCGCTTTCTAAAAACATAAGCATTATGGATATAAAATCTTCCCTTAGAAATATGAAACGGGGCGAAAAAGTTTCCGCCACTTTGACGCACAATGACATAACGACGCCATAGAATCAGTAAAAGAAGGAAGGAAATAAAGTAAATAGCAAAAGTCAAAACCGAGCTTTTCATCATCAATTTTATCCCAATCAAAAAATAAACTATCATAATTAAACCGCTTTTTCTACCTTATTATACCACTTTTGTTGAGCTTCTAGGTTGATGGACAAGGAAAAAGACTGAACAAAGTTCAGCCCTTTTTAATAATATTTGATGTGATATCTTTATCTGGTCAAATCAAGTCGTTTCCCGATTTTTCCGATAAGAATAGCACCAACAATCAAGGAAGCAAATTCTCCGATAGCAGTTGTAAACCAAGTTAAGAAGAAAGGTGCTTCTGCTACGATGTTCAATTCAGCAGCAATGGTGATCATTGAAATCGAAAAAAGAATTGAAAAGAAGAAATGATCTTTACGAATCAATCCATTAAAAAGATAGTCTTTTTTATATTTGCTAAACAACCATACGCCTAAACTTAGGAAGACAAGCGTAGAGACTCCACCAACTGCGACATCGATGATTCCAAAACTGAAGAAATTAGCAATCATACAGCCAAGAGTAACACCGATAATGTACTTAGGATTGTAAAAGGCAAGGAAATTCATCATTTCAGAAATACGGAACTGATAAGCACCGTAACTGATAGCATTAAGGGGTGGTGTGATTGTCAAAACCACATAAATTGCTGCGACAATGGCAATATCTGCCATATCACGAATAGTTAGTTTTTTCATGTTTTCTCCTTTAGCGAGTAACCCGCGTAAAATATGCTTGGTGAAAGAAGCTAAGCACCAAGGGTTGAACAAGTCAACCTTTCAAGTATAGCACATTTATGCCCTTTATGCTATACTATTTTTATGAAAACATACATCAAAAAATTCTTCGATAATGAAATCCTCTCCTACTTATTTTTCGGGGTTGCAACTACACTTGTTTCTATCATTGTTCGTATCACTATTTTTTACTTTTTCCAACAAGAATTATGGGCGACTGCTCTGGGAAATATAACTGGAATTTTGTTTGCTTTTTTTACCAACGATACCATTGTTTTTAAACAGAAACGAAAAAATTGGTTCAAGCGTCTGATAAAATTTACGACCGCAAGATTCATAACCTTCCTCTTAGACCTGCTGCTGACCTTTATTTTTGTGACGAGTTTCCCCCATATTATCGGTCAGTTTGTAGGTGATAATCTCAATACTATCAATACAATTGAGACTATTTTTGCACAAGTTACTATCATAGTCCTCAATTACATCTTCAGTAAAGTTTTTGTTTTTAAAAAACACTGAGCATATTACTTGCATTCAACAGATGATTAAGATATAATTTAGATTGTAAAATTCGAAAGGAAAAAGAAAATGTTAAAAGATCTTAAAGAATTTTTGCTCCGTGGTAACGTCGTGGACCTTGCTGTCGGTGTGATTATAGCTTCAGCATTTGGTGCTATCGTAACTTCATTTGTTAATGATATCATCACTCCACTTCTATTGAACCCAGCTTTGAAAGCTGCAAAAATCGAACGTATTGCTGAACTTTCATGGAATGGTGTTGCTTACGGTAACTTCTTGAGTGCTGTTATCAACTTTGTTGTTGTAGGTACTGTTCTTTTCTTTGTGATTAAAGCAATGGAAAAAGCTCAAAACCTTCGTAAAAAAGAAGAAGTCGCTGAAGAGGCACCTGCTGGTCCAACTGAATTGGAAGTTCTTCAAGAAATCAAAGCTCTTCTTGAGAAAAAATAATCATCTAGAGGATTCGTTTCAATACTGAATCCTTTTTTTATTCTCCTTTTGCTGAACTTAGAAAAAACTTGAGTTCAGCTCTCTTTTTTGATATAATAATTAAAGCTTCCACCCTTAGTGTAATGGATATCACGTAAGATTCCGGTTCTTGAGATGGGGGTTCGATTCCCTCAGGGTGGATATTTTATAAAGAACTTACCAAAATTTGTAGATAAAGCTGTAAGGATTCAGGCTCTATAATATTTCTAGTGGATAAATTCCCTATAGATATTATGGAGTCTATTTTATTGTTGAAAAGGTTTACTTTTATCTAGGTTTCAGTCTAGATCTTTTTGATAATCGGAATAGCCTCTGTAAGGATGTCTATCCCAAAATTAATTCCCTGTACTTGGTAGTGATAGATGGGGTCAGGATAAAACTTTTGAACTCTTTTTTTGAGGTGACTATCTATCATTTCAAGTAAAATCCCATCTGATAAATGAGGAAATTCTGGTCCACTAAGTAAATCTTCTTCGAGCAAATTCAGGTCCCATCCCTCATCAATAGATCTGCAAAAAAGAATCTTACCAAAATCAATACAGTATTTGAGCTTTTGATTCTTTAAGCCTTCGATAAAAATTTGCAGGTGATTTTCTTGAGAAAGTTGACACCGTAATTCATACCAATCATACTCTATTTCCTCACCAATATGAACCCACTTCATTTTTTACCAACCTCTTCTATCCTTATATCACTCTCTTGATTTTTATAGAGAACTAAGTCAATGACTAGATTCTTTGCACAAATACGAAAATGAGCCAAGTCTTCTTCAGTCAAAACTCCACCCGCCCTATGAATCACTTCTGTAATCAGGCTACTGGTCTCTAGCTTACAAATAGGGGATTCAAACTCTGGCGAACTAGGAATCTGATGAAGAGTATCAAATAAGTTTCTATCTACGATTTGGTAAAAATGACAGAAGGGAAATTTCAATCGAATCAGATGTTTCTTACCCTTCAAAGTCATCGTAGAAATCTCGTAATGACTATTCTCACTAAAAGCTGCACTAGCTTCATATTCATCTTCTGGAATAATAAATTTCCACTCTAGCATTAAATCTCTCTCCACTATTTTCTCATCTCACACGCTTTCTCTATAAAAATCTAAAGTAGTTTGAAAAACGCAGTATTGATTTACTGTTAAATCCAGCCTTTTTCCTTAAATTCAGCAATACGAGCTAAATCCTCATCTGAAGGTTTATTGGAAACAATTTCTTTTGTAATAACCGAATACTCTTTGTTCCATTTTTTAAGAATTGCAATAATAGAATCTGAAATCCTGATATCTCTTTTCGAAATTGACTCTAAATTCCACTCTTGAATTTCAGAAAGTCCCATAACTTTTGTGATTTCGATTTTAGAAGCTGCATATTCTTTTTTCTTTTTAGCAAAGTAACCATTTCCTGCTATAATATTTAACTTCTTTTCAAATGGTAATTTATTGCCTATATGCTCGATTTTCTCTCGGATTTTATTATCTGATTCATCGATAAAGTAGTTAGTTTGCCACTTTTGAGGGAAAATATGCTCGATTTCCCATTTACTTGGTAATAATGAATCCTGATGTTTATAAGCAAGTGTTTTAAGCAACATTCTCACCACATTACGGTGAGGATTTTGGATTCCTGCTTCAAGTTGAGCTTGGTCTAGTTCTTTGAAATCAAATTTAGGAATATCTGATACAACAATTGCTGAATTTAATTTCAAAATATCACCTTTAACAGCATTGATAGTTGGAATAAGAATGTATTTTGTCATTAGTTCAGCGAGTAATTTGTTTAAGAATCTTGCAAATTTATCCTCAAAGTTTTTATCCTTACGATAACAAATATAATATATAATCACCGGATATTTCCAGAACTCATTAGGATATGAAGTAAGTGTATCTAATGTTTGTTTTATCTGTATATTTGATGACCAACTCTCATCTTCCAGCACTTCACCTTTATTAATTACTTTCCATAATTCGATCATTACGAATAAATTATCTAATAATTCAGATTGATAAAGGCGCTCAAATTTGTTACTCGAATAGTATTTTCTGACACCAGGTGTAGTACTTTTAGTATCTTTTTCCAAAGCTCTAAGATAGAACATATAGTAATAGAATAATTGTTGGATACTTTCATTAGCTGCTGTAGCTTGTTCATCAAGCTCTTTCCAGCGTTCAATAAATATTTCCTTATCTTTTCCCTCAAGATGGTTATAAATCTTAGCTTTAAATATATCAGCATCAGATAGCGGTAAACCTCTGTCATTTAAAGTAGAGAAAATAGTCAATGCTGTATCTTGGGTATCAGCAGTTATTGGTAAAAGAATAGCTTGATTTAATAGGGAATAAATGAACTGATAAATCATCAAGGGATTATCACTTGAATGTTTATCAAGTAACTCCTGAAAATGAATATAATTTCTAGAATAATTATCTTTAGAATCTTTATTTGCTCTTCCAGTTTCGAGAATTTTACGAAGAATTTCATTACCTTCATTATTAACAACACGTGATGTTAGAAGAGTAGTCTTATAATCAACTGTTCCAGTCAGTTTATTAGTGCGCCAGATTGAGGGTTCAATCTTACCAATAAAATTGTTCGCTTCTGGAGTTCGTTCTGATAATGGAGAATTAAATAGCTTTGTGTAAATCGCTCTTAACAATAAAAACAGAGAGGTAATACGTTGCTGACCATCAATAATTTCCTGTTCACCATTATCATTTTCATACGAAACGATACTTCCAAGAAAATACGAACCTTCGCGTTCAGTACCACCATTACTGACGGTAAATTCCCATAAATCTTCAAACAGTGTTTCAACCTGCTCATCTGTCCAAGCATAAGGACGCTGATATTCTGGAATAACAAATGGTTTTGTTCTTCCACTACCAAGTAGTGCCTCAACACTCTGCTTATTAACTTCTATTGTAGTTGGCATCTTAAACCTCCATATTATATTTGCTAAAATACTACATTTTTTATTGATTATTTGAACACTATATCAAATTGCTTTAACTAGCAATCCTACACATTCAAAACGAAGTTTGAGTAACTATTGCATATCTTCCATGGCTTCTTTCACATATCCTTCTACATCTTCAATCTCTACAAACGAAGGATCAATGTGACATAGGAAGTGCCAATCTTCGGTGTCGCGTTTTCTGTAGACAATCGCTTCCCCGTCTTCACTTCCGAAAAAGCTTCTGTCGACTTCGTACCCTTTGCTTTCTAAGAAAGCTTTTGCCTTGCGGAAGTTTGCTTCTCTGGCTTCAACATAGACTTTCACTTCATCGTTGTTAACGACATAGGCATCGACTTTTGTAAACCCTTCGACCACTCTATCGCTTGGTTCGGATAGATTCGAAATTTCTTTCCAAATAATCTCGACATTTTTCTCAGGTTCAAATGAGAATCTAGATAAAGGGACAATGTTGCCGTTGAAGATAATTTCTATATAATCTGGCAAGCGTTTAGGATTCACATACTCCACTTCAAACCCATCTTCGTTTTCTAAAGTATATCCAGGGATTTGAGCTACAAAGGCTTTCCCCTCTTCTAAAGACTCAAAAGCGACTAAATCTTTTGAATAATTATTTTGGTACAATTCCAATATAAGCATTGATAATCTCTCCTCCTTCAAATCTAGGGACACTAACGTCAATCAGTGTACAACCTCAGCATACTTTGAATAAAATATGGTATAGCCCTATCTTATATATAAATCTATATCCCATTGACTTAATTCGACAGGCTCTAAAGTAAAATCTGTTAAATAAACACTTACTTCATTATAGTGATTAATCTTTTTAATTTCCTTCAAGTGTTCTTGCGAAACACCAGCGACAATAACATTTATATGATTTTCAAATTTTTCCTTTTTATAATCTTCTGCTAATTTTTTACTTGAAAATAGTAATATTTTATTTTCGAGTACACTGTTTTGTTCTATTGAAGATTTACCATTAGTATCCATTAATATCCAAAATGGGTCTCCGACTGTTTCGAAATCGGGTTTTAAGTACCTAGTATATTCAGATAGAGCAAAGCAAGCAAAATCTTCATACTTAACTAATTTAATGCTGTTATAGTCTGATACTTTACAAGCTCCATTCTGAAATTCACTTTCGGCAGAAATAAATATTCCATTGATTCCACCAATATGATTCAGTTTATAGTCAAAATTTCTCAATTCACTAACATTTATTGGATTTTTCCAATTTTTACACTCTATTCCAACTTGATAAGATACACCAAAATGTTCAAATGAATAAAGAACATCTATTTCATGGGTTGCTCCATCATCTCCAATCATTTTAACTTTCGTATTGATTTTAGCATTAATTCTCTCTTTATTTGAAAGTTGTAAACAAATATCTTTGATGGTAGCTTCAAAAGCGTCACCTTTTCCCATCGGGATCACTTCATATATATTTCTTTAAGATTTTTACATCCAATTTTATACATTACTCCATTATAATCTATTGTTGAAGATGTTTGTTTGCTTGGACACACAATACCTAATTCTGGCAAAAAACCGTTTTCTACAAAAGAAATCAAGATAGATAAGTGATGTTGAGAAAGACCAAAGACAGCAAAATCTGGGTTCCTTTTGCATAGTGCATCAGCAAGTTTCTTTGATGTAAAAAGTGGTATAGAATCCTCTAGACCAAAATAATCTCCTGTGTTATCTTTGGTCCGATTTTTAACCTTCATCAAAACCCAAAATGGATCTCCTATAACGTTTCTATCAGGTAAAATTAGATCAAGAGTTTGGCTCACATTCCTTATTGTTTCTTCTATAACGTCAAAATGTATTACTTGAATATTTCTTTTTTTTGCGATTTTCAATGCATCTTCATCTATTTTATTATTAAAATATAAGATTCCTTTAGGGAAGAAATCTAAATCTTTTAATAGATTATCAAACTGCCACACATCTTTCGCTTTTACATTTTTACTGTCTATGGTTTTAATAATCGTTCGTTCTAAATTATTCATTTGAACAAATTCAACATAGACATCTATCCTGTGTTCAATATTTTTTCCTTTTACTTTAATATTTTTTAAAATCTTACTATTGATAACATTTTCTCTTCCCATTCTGTAACAGTATAGAGAGAATACTAAATCAGTCAATGTCAATCCTTGACTGTTATTGTTTTCCATACTTCTTACCTCTTAATATAGAATTTTCTACATTATAGCACTAAAACAACAAAAGACTGCTTCTCTGAGTCAAAACCCTTTGCCATTCTACTACAGTCCTTCAATCAGACTTTCTTCCATAAAGCTTCTTAATATCAAAATTAGTTTGTTTCCTTAGACATTACGGAAGTAGATTAACAGCCTATAAATATATTAAATAAACACTATCAACAAAAACTGTTTCTATGATACGTCCCTTCCATACATCAAAAAAACTTGCAATCAATAATTTTTATTTAAAGGTTGCTATGCTTTCACTAACAAACTTACACACTCAACATGTGGTGCTAGTAAACTTCTATATTATAGAACGAAAGCAACTGAGTTATTGTTTAAAATTAAACTTTAGAATGAAACTATTTTATAGTTACCATTTTTTAACTTTATAGTTTAGAATTATCATTTTATAAATTTACTTGCCAGTTTGAATACTTGTTGAATCTCTTTACTCTTAACATCCCAACCATCAAGTTCTTCTTTAATTAACTCTGGAAATTTTTTGCTAATATCCCTCAAAGAATTGCCGACTGATTTTCTAACATATTCACTAGAATCTTCTTTTAATGTTGCGATTCGTTTAATAGCTTCATCTGGATTGTCCTTGAAATATGGTCTACTCGTCCATATTCTCAAACCTTCTGTAACAGCTCTTCTGACATTTGGATTATTATTTTGTAGCCAGTCGTCAATAACCGGAAGAGATTTTTCATAACCTGTTTGATTACAAAATTCATCAAATGCTTTTGCTAATACTTCTTGAACTCTCCAATTGTCATCTTTTGAAACCTCATCCCTCATGAAGATCAAAATTTCTTCATACGATGACAAATATCCAAAGAGAAATACACTGTACATTCTAACTTGATATACATTGGATTTAAAGGCTAAAAATGCTAATTCTTTGGTATACGCATTATCGTTTGATTGATAGTCAGCAAGAGCTCTTTTCTCTTCTTCCTTAAATCCATTTTCTATTAAAGAGAATTCTTTTTCTAAATTTAAAATATATTCTTTCATGTAACTTGAACCCGAAACAACATCCCAATTTTCAAGATATTTCTCGATAGGTATTAATAAAGAATTGAATTCGTTATAATATGAGCAAATAATCTTGACATTTTTTCAAATTGATATTTAAACTCTTTTATTATTCAACTTTTTCTCAATCAAATACCAACTAGGAATGATTTGCTTCATATCATCATACCATTCTAAAATTTCCTTAGCTTGATTTTGCATTACTGATATTTCTTCAACTCCGTAAGGAACAGACCATGGAAGAGCACCAACTATGTTATTTACAATATAGATAGCAAGAAGTTTCCAAAATAAATCTGGAACCTTATGATCAAAATATCCATCTATCATACCAGAGGCAAAAGAAGGTGAAACTTGAGCAGACCATACAATACGATTGAATTCCTCCCAAGGATCTCCAAGGTCAAATCGATCAAAGTCAATGACATAAATTTTACGATCTTCACCAATCATGAAATTCCCGATATGATAATCTCCATGTTGGAAGACCTGAGGTCTATCTTTTAACAATTCTCGATTTGCATTTAAAAAATCAATAAAGATCTGACCATTTTCATATTGGACGGGACATTCTTTGTATTTTGCGATTTTGTCATCAATTTTTTGATTAAAAAAGGATTCCCAATCTTCACGAACTTCTGTTAAAGAGAGTGAATGAATTTTTTGAAGGATGCTTCCTGCTTCTACTCCGTAAGTGTATTGTTGTTCTTTTGAAACAGTTAAAATGGTTTCTCTTGCATCTTTCCCGTCTATCCATTCGTGTAAAGAATGTACACCATCATCGCAGAGTTCTATGCTAATTGGTCTACACATTGGAACTCCAAGAAAAGCTACTTTCTCCATCATATCAAATTCAAATTTTTTAGAATCTAACTTCTCCTTATCAGAAACACGCAAGAAATATTTTTGCTGATTTTGATCTGTCACACAATATTTTTTATCATCTGACCAGCCTTTATTTATGGCTATCTTACTACTAAAATCCATCAAGCACTCTCCGATTCATTTCACAACACTTTTTGCAGTTTTCACTAGTAACCTATCCAGTTCATCAATACTTTAGTTTCGTAGATTCAGATTCGCATGATTAAAACTAGTCAATTTTCTCTATGATATTTCCAAGTTTATCCAATACAAGACAGGAATGATCATTTAGTGAAATTATGGGAACATTAACGAGTTCTTCAGCTCTATCCTTATTAGCTTTATCATTCCATGAATCATAATGGACACTAATTAAAAACTGATTAAAGAGTCCTAATCCATTTTTTATCTTTATCTGATGATCTGAATTATCATTAGGTGAAACATAGACTTTTTTTCCTAATAATAGGGCTCCTGCAGAAAACCCTATAACTTTCGCCCCTTTATTCAGCATACGATCGATATAATTTTTGAACTGCTGATTGACGTAAGTAGCTAAATACTTTTCCGTATTTCCACCACCGATAATGATGACATCAGCATCTAGATAGCTACCAAAATTAATCTGCTCAATGTCCAAGAGTAAGTAATCAGTGTTTAGGTTAGAAAAATGGCTTTGGAAAACTTCCGTGTACTTTTTCATATAGGGTTGCCAATTTTCTCGATAAACTGTAAAAATGACAATTCTTTCGATCTTCCTTGATGACATAATTTTATTAACAATCGTATGGTTCTTTATCGGCGGATTTCCACCCATCAAAAAAATTTGTTCGTCCAATCTTTCACGCTTTCTAAAGATACATAAAGTTTAAACAAGTTTATTCACGTTTCTAAATTATAATTTCTTCTTAAAATGAATAATTCTATTTGCCTCCTGAAATCCAATATTGAGATGAAATCCTATAGAATCCGTATTCGTTAAAGTACAGTCACTTGCAAATTCCTTACATCCTTTATTTTTCGCCCATTCCTCACATTTTGTACAGAGATTTTTAGCAATATCCTTTAAACGATATTCCTCGTCGACAATAATCCCTTCTAAGAATCCAACAGGACTATATTTACAACCTTCAACATAATCAAATCTGAGTGAACATAGTGCTAGACCTACAATTGTGTCACCTTCAACTTCAGTAAAGATTGCAGTATTTTTGCCATTCGTATATTTTTTCACTTCATCAATAGCTTCTTTATCGGTCAATTGGGGCCATAATTGTTTCATTAGTTTAGCCGTTTTTATAGAATCTTTTGTTATTCCATCCATATTGATGTTCCTCCGCAAATTACAAGCAAATGTTACGAATCATGCTGTTCCTTTGTTACTCATTGATTGATACCAATACCATCCCCTTCTACTTTTCGCTGTCTCAGATCGGAAGAGCAGAGCCACGCACTCAGCGGTTCGGACTTACCGTATCATTTCGTCGGTTTCCCTCCTCATTCTACAAGTACTATCCCATGGGCGGAGCATCTACTTCTACTTCGCTGATGCCTCAGCTCGGACAAGCAGTGATACGACCTCAACATGAAACGAGCGAACACTAATTATGCCAGGTAGTCTTGTCTGTTCTATAAACTTTTTAACGATAGCATAAGGTTATCGTTAAATAGTATTACCTAGATAAACTGAGATTTTATTATTTCTTTTTCTTTGGTTTTGTTGCAGGTAACTCATCATGCATTGAATTAAATAAGCCGGTTAAATATTCTTTGTTGTCAACATCATCTACCAATAGCATTTCCTTTGCACCTTCATACGGCAATTCGTATTCTACATTCGACATATACGCTATTGCAGATTTGACAGGCTTCACTAAAAATCTATCATCATAAATTCCACCCATTATTTTCCCTCGATAATAAATTATGTATTCCCCCATCATTGCTCTATATGATATTTCTTCCAACTCGGACAATTGTTCTAAAATGAAATCTAAATATTCTTTACTTGAAGCCATTTTTGCTATCTCCCTTAATTACTAAAATTTCAATAGTCCATTTTCATCAAATTGAAAATTGGGTCCCCAAGAAACTTCCCAATAATATCCATCTAAATCCGAAAAATATACGTGATATCCACCCCAGAAAAGTCCCTGTGGCTCTTTTACAATTTTTCCACCTGCTTTTTCTTACTAATTCTAGTACTCGCAAATATAGTATAAATTAAATAACCAATAAAAATGATAATAAAAATAACATAGCAGCCAGTCTTACAACTTACTACTTTTCATATGATAATTTACAAATGTCTTTCCAGCCACTCGATCTTTTTAAAATCCTTATTGTTATTGTGATCATTTCGATAGGAGTCTTGAGAAGAAGCTTTGTAAATACTTAGATACTGCTCCAGACTTGGAAGACGAAAAGTGATGCCTTCAATGTGAATAAGCTCTATATCCGATTCCGAAACTCCTGCAAAATCAAGTAAGGAATCGATACTTCCAAATTCAACACTCACTCGATCCTTTTTGAATTCATGCTCATGAATATCTATTAAGACGTAGCCTAAGTCTTTCATCACTTTCATTATCTTGTCCCAGTCATAAATTCTGAGATGATCAGGTGCTTCCCAACCTCTAGGGTCACCAGGCACATGAATGTCAATGTCAGACGGCCCCCAATTTTCTTTCGTTCTAAACTCCAATCCCAAAGAACCCATCAGTGTCGGTGTAATTCCGACTCGATTTAAATGGAAACAAATGGTTTTAAATTCTTCAAATAAGAGACTCATGTTTACTCTAAACCTTTCATCTAAATGTTCTTTATTTCTACTTTATTACCTTGAACAAAATCATCTTCATTTTCTAGAGTATATCCAGTTATTTTGGATACAAATTCTTTTCCTTCTTTTAAGGACCCAAATACGACTAGATCTTTATAAGAAGGATTTTGATATAATTCCAACATATACATCTCTAGTCCTTCTGATTTTTGAACGATTATCCACATTTCACTAACAAGCTTACACATTCGACATGTGATAATATTTTTTTGTACTAATAAACAAAAGGCAATGAAAATCATTTTAAAATGATACTGTGGAACGGAAAGATTTTCGCTAGTTCCAAAAGAAACGATATTCATCATTCCACTTGAAATTACAACAGAAAATTCTTTAACATCGATTATCTAGATAGACCGATTGTTACCTTCAATAAAGGATATCCTGATCTAAATTTTAAAATGTTGTTTCCTTACTAATTCTAGTACTCGCAAATATAGTATAAATTAAATAACCAATAAAAATGATAATAAAAATAACATTAATTTTTAACACAAAATAGAGATTTAACAAATTTGCGAACGCATGAAATAATATACAGTATCCCACAGATTTCGTTTGACGGTAAAGAAGCCTAAAAACAAAACTTAAAAATAATGTATATATAAAAAATAAAATGAAAGGAAATCCTTGATGCCTTTCTCCAACTATAAACCATAAAGGCAGATGCCATATTCCCCAAATTGATCCTACAATCAAATTAGATTGCCAATAAGTATATTTTTTATCAAGTAAGGGTTGTAATATTCCTCTCCATCCTAATTCTTCATGTCCACCACCAAAAAAAATTAGTTGTATAAAGAATAATGGCATCAGATAAATTGATACTTCATTTAATTCTAAGGAAGATACAGAAAATAGTATCAAAATTGCTAACAAATGAATGATGAAATAAATACTACTATTTTCTTTCTTACTAAATACAAAATGTTTAAATTTTATATTATTCCTTTTCAAATAAAAGCCACTTGCAATAGCTGGTCCAAGTGCACCTACTATATGTAAAGTTCTTCCTATAATCGTTTCTATTCCAAAAATATGAGATTGCGTAAAGATGGCAAGAATCCCCCAAGCTATATAAGTAATTCCAAATGTACAATAAAGATAATTTTTTAAATTCTTTTTGTCAATTTCTGTCATTTTATTGCCCTTATCTTAATTATTTTATGAATAATATTTTTACTGCTTCTTAGTTGCTGTCGATTATAACTACCTATATTCTATCACAAAAACACAAAAAAAGCCTTACAATCAAGGCTTTTGATTATCCCTTTCGTTACAAGGTTTCTAGGCTTTTACCAGCAAAGCTACACACTCAACGTGATGTGTTTGTGGAAACAAATCCACCAGCTGGACTTTCTTCAATTCATAGCCCAATTCTTGATAGAGTTTGATATCACGCGCCATGGTGGCGACATTACAGGAGATATAGGCAATGCGGTCAGATCCTGTTTGGGCGCTTGCTTTGATAAAGCTTTCGGTCAAGCCCTTACGTGGAGGGTCAACCAGGATGGCAGTTGGTTGGATGCCTTCCTTGAGCCAATTCTTCATGGCATTTTCAGCTGTGTCACAGACATAGTGGGCATTGGTAATACCGTTCAACTCTGCATTCTTCTGGCTATTTTTTACTGCTTCTGGGATAACTTCCACTCCGTAGACTTCCTTAACGTGCTTAGCGACTAATAAGCCAATAGTTCCGATTCCTGAATAGGCGTCAATCACCACATCCTCTTCTCTTAACTCCGCAAAATCAATAGCTGTCTGGTAGAGCTTCTCAGCCATTTCTGTATTGACCTGATAAAAGGCTGGTCCAGAGATTTGGAAGCTATTCCCTAACATTTGGTCCGTAATGTAATTTTGACCATAGAGAACCCGCCATTCTTTCCCGAAAATGGCATTGGTATTTTGGTCATTAATATTTTGCATAACTGATACGATTTCTGGAAACTGCTTGATAACTTGTTCAATCAACTGTTCTACTCGGAAAATTTTAGGACGAGTTGTCACCAAGATAACCATGATTTGACCTGAATGATGTCCACGACGAACGACAAGGTTACGAATCAAGCCAGACTGTTCCTTCTCATCATAGGGTTTTAAGTCATAACGACGAAGCAACTCTCGTAAAACAAGGATAACTTGGTCGATGACTGGATCCTGAATATAAAAATCTTCTAGAGGCATAAGGTCATGAGAATTCTTACGGAAAAAACCAGTCTCCAGAACACCATTGACACGACGAACAGGAACCTGAGCCTTGTTACGATACTTGACAGGATTTTCCATGCCAAGAGTATGAGCAACCTCTACATCCGTGATTCCAGCAATCTTATAAAGGCTGTCTTTCACTTGCTTGGTTTTAAACTTGAGTTGCTCTGGATAAGCTAGATGTCCCAAGTCAGCAATGCCTGAACGCAGGTAAGCCAAATCTAAGTCTTGATTACGATGTGGAGACTGTGTGAGGTATTCCTCGACCTTACCAAAGCCAATCTTCTTGTTGACTTTAAGGACTCGCATAAGGATTTTTTCAGTCGGTAGAGCATTCTCTACAAAAAAGATCAAGCCATCGACCTTGGCAACACCTGATCCCTCATGGCTCAAATCGACAATCTCAACTTCTACAATATCATTTTTCTTTAACATAATTTTCACTTTCTATGTGCCGAAAAAAAGACGGCAACTGTTCTGTTACCATCTATTATACCATGAATTGACCTAAGCACCAAAACTCTTGAAAAAGTTTACAATTGCTTGCCAAATAGCACTGAGAATATTGCCCCCATCCTCAAATGCTTTATTAGCATCAAAGTTAAGGTCAATATTGCTGAAACTATCACCTGCTTGTGCAACAATGCTTTGTTTCAAATCTTTTAGGGTCTTTGTGAAGTCTTCGTTATTCAGAATATCACTCTTTGAAAGATTAAAGGCAAAGTTGATGATGATATTGATCTGATTTCCTGTTATAACCTGATCCAGCTTATAATTTTTCAATGTATCTTCTACAATCTTACGAACATCATCTTCTGTAAGCTCACCCTTGGACTCTTTAGCCTTAGCGATAGCAGACTTGATATCGGCAAGGGCTACATTGAGTTTATTGGCATCATAGCCTGATTTATCCTTGTTTTCATCGTTGATGTCTGACAAGGCTTTTAGCTCTTTCTGAGCTAGGTCTTTATTTTCTTGAGGAAGTTGAACACCATTAGCTTCTAATGAATAGTAAATACCTGCTAAGGCACTTTCACCTGTTACAGGGATTGGTGCCGCAACGGTGATACGCGCGTGCTCCACACCCAAGGTAACAGCCGCATTACGGTACATGTCTTGGGTCACTTTAGTGATATTTTCAGGTGTTTCAATCTTGACTTCAAGTGGAGATTTTTCACCTAATTTTTGAATTTTTGCAGATGAATAGAGCTGGAGACTAGAGTCATTGGCGACGTTCATAATCTTTGAGTAGACATCTGGCGTCATAGTCTTCAGTTCTTTGGTATCTGTAGAGGCATTATAGCCGAGTTTTTTTAAGGTTTGATTTTTTTGATCCTCTGTTAATGATGAACCCAAGACGTACTCAGGTTGAACATAAGTTTCATCAATTACTTTTTGAACATCAGTGGCTGCTTGAGCGCTTTGCAAAGTTGCAACTGCTAAAAGAACTGCAGCACTAGTCAGAAAGAATTTCTTTCTCATTGGACGCTCCTCCTTTTCCTATCTAGGATAGTCGATTAGCCTTAAAGAAAGCTTATAAAAGCACCTAGAATTTTCTAAGTGCTTAAAATAGATTAAAAAATTTAATAATATAGAGATTCAATCTAACCTGCCTCGAATAATAGTAATTCCCCCCATCAACGTAGAGTTCAGCCCCGCTAAAGAGTGAAATAGGATTAAGGTAAGTGTAGGTTTCTCCAGTTGTATTTCCTAAAATTGGAGCAACTGTTTCTCGTGAGTATTGTTTGGCTAGGGCAAGTGTATTCTCTTTCCCGTTTTGAGCGATAAAATCGATATAAGCTGGACCAAAGTTATATGCCTGTACAGCAGTCCAAACATCTACTTCTTTTTCTTGCGCTAAATAAAGATTTTCAGTCAAAGTTTGAATTCCCTGACGAATACTACTCCTATTGTCAGAAATTGTATTTGTCGTACCGCTAGCAGACTCACTGGACTGCATCACGTCACTTTCTTTACCTTTGGTTTCGGTATAAATCATGGCCAAGACTAGTTCTTCATTTGCTGGCGTATCTTGCTCACTTAAAACTTCTCGTACCAAGGATTGATAGGTCATGACCTGCTTCACATCCTGATACATATGAAAAAGTTTATAGCCAGTAAATAAGATAAGAACAAGTAGCAAGACCCTTCTTATAAATTTAAACATTATTTGCTTTGTATATCCTCGATGTTTTTGATTAAGATAGAGTAGGTTCCATTGTCATTTTGGATAAATTCTACCGACTCAGCATCTTGGTAAATATTATTGGGTACAATTAATTCAATACCATTTGACAGAGAAAGTTTTTGGTTTTCAAATTTCTTTAATTGGCGACTAGCATCGATTTCATCAAACTGAACTGGCTCTGGCACTGCTTCCTTGACTTGATCAATAAAGCTAAGACGTGCAGTGAGATTGTTGTCAAAAAGGTCATTTGCCAATTTTTCAGGAGACAATTCATTACTTTCTTCAAGGTTGTTGAAAATAGCAGACTTGACCTTGGATTGAAACTGGAAATCGTCTGTGTTGAAGGTTTCTGCAATTCTCTGAGCCGTTTTTTCCAGCTCCTTGATTGACTTCTTAGGTGAAATCTTTGGCTGAGCCTGAATCAAATTCTCAGAAAAATAGTTCAAAAAAGTTCCATTATATTTGATTCGTTTTTCGATCAGATGGTACTTGCAACTCTGAAGATTGACGACCAAGGCCTCGTCAGCTCCCGTTCCAAATCCAGGAAGGTTATTCTGAGTCAGCTTGATTGGATTGTCAACTTCTCCGCCTAGATGGGTCAAGGTTTCTCGTAGGGCAATTCGTAAGAAAGCGAAATGTTCTACACCTTCTTTAGAAAATTGCACAAAAATCAAGTCATTGGTCTTGAGGTTTTCAGAAATACTGAACTCTTCTTTCCAGAGATTAGCCAGTGTTACTGATGTCTCCAACAAATCGTCTGTGATATGATTGAAGAAGGGATTTTCTTCTTCGAAAATCCCAGTCTTGGCTTCATCTGAATACACACGTTCAATTTTCTTGCGCAGGTATTCTTCGATTTTTGGAGTGATATTGAGAAATTTATCCGCTAGAAACAACTCGGTGTCATCTGGGCTGAACTGATGGATAATGGCTTTCTTAATATAAATGTCCATAAAAGTATTAGTCCTCATACAATGGGAAGGCATCTGTCAATTCTTTAACTGCACTTCTCACTTCTTCTAAAGCAGCCTCATTTTCTGCATTCTTAAGAGCTTTAATGATGAGCTCAGCCACTTTACGGCTTTCTTTTTCACCAAAACCACGTGCAGTTGTTGCTGCTGCTCCGATACGAATACCACTTGTCTTAAATGGTGACAAGGTTTCGTAAGGGATTGAGTTTTTATTTAGGGTAATATTGACCTCATCTAGCAAGTTTTGAGCAACTTTTCCGTTTTCTACAACTTTTGTTACATCAACTAGGAAGAGGTGATTTTCAGTACCACCAGAGATAATACGGAAATCAGGGTCTTGCAAGAAGACATCTGCCATAGCCTTGCTGTTCTTGATGACATTGGTAGCATATTCCTTGAAGGCTGGATCCAAAACTTCTTTGAAAGACACAGCTTTAGCAGCGATAACGTGCTCCAAAGGTCCACCTTGGATACCTGGGAAAATAGCTGAGTTAATTTTATTAGCTAGATCTTCATCGTTGGTCAAAATCAAACCACCACGTGGTCCACGAAGGGTTTTGTGGGTCGTTGTTGTAGTGATATGAGCATAAGGCACTGGACTTGGATGAAGGCCTGCTGCAACTAAGCCAGCAATATGAGCCATATCAACCATGAGTTTAGCACCAACAGCATCTGCAATTTCACGGAATTTTGAAAAATCAATAATTTGAGAGTAGGCTGAAGCTCCTGCTACGATGAGTTTAGGTTTCACTTCTTGGGCTTGTTTCAAGATAGCGTCAAAGTCTAAGAGTTCTGTTTCAGGATCAACGCTATAAGAAACAAAATTGTAGGTTTGACCAGAGAAGCTGACAGGAGCTCCATGAGTCAAGTGCCCACCTGCTGCCAAATCCATTCCCATGACCGTATCACCTGGCTCAATCAAAGCCATATAGGCAGCACAGTTGGCTTGGCTTCCTGAGTGGGGTTGGACATTGGCAAACTTGGCACCAAAAATTTCTTTTGCACGTTCAATAGCTAGACTTTCTACCACGTCTACCACATCAGTTCCACCATAATAGCGACGTCCTGGGTAACCTTCGGCGTATTTATTGGTCAAGATAGACCCTTGAGCAGCCATAACAGCCTTAGAAACGACATTTTCAGACGCGATTAGCTCAATATTGTTTTGTTGGCGTTCCTCTTCTTTGGCAATGGCATTCCAAAGATCTGCATCATATGATTTAAAATCATCTTTGTCAAAAATCATAGGTCTTCTCCTTTATAGTGTGACAGGTCTTTAGTTTGTTTTTACAACAAGAATATAAAATCCAAACTAAAAAATGCGAATAAACCGTTTCTGCGTCTTATCGCAGGTATAACCAACTTTTTCATAGAAAGCATGCGCACCTAAACGATGGTCTGCAGAATTTAAGCGAATAAAGTTATAGCCTCGTTTTTTTGCTTCATGTTCCAAGCCTTGGAGTAAAGTTTTTCCGATACCCTGACCCTGTGTTTGAGGCAAAACAGCTAAAGCTAGGATATTAAAACCTGGTTTTGAATAAAGGGATTCATAAACCTCGGCATGAACATAACCAAGTAAGTCATGGCTGGTCGAATCCTCGAAACCCAGTAGGTAGTGATGAGAGTCTTGAGATAACTTATCTAGTTGACTAGACGTTTCCTCTAAACTAAACGAATAGCCTAAAGCTTTTTTGTTAATCTCACAAATAGCTGCAACATCTGTTGCTTTCAAATCACGTAGCATATCATACCTCCTCAAAAGGAATCGCTGGTATCTTGGTAAGGATATCTTCTCGAGTAATCGCTCCTTGGCGTAGAATCTTTACCTTGTCGCCAGATAAGTCTAAAATAGTAGAATCTTTACCTGTTAAAAAACTATCGTCTTCAAATCCCAAGACCTCTTGGTCAAAATCATGAAGAATCTTTCGAAAAGTAACTCCACTTGATTGACCAGAGATATTAGCAGATGGGCCAATTAGAGGTCCAAATTCTCGTATCAATTCAAGAGTTACAGGATGACTAGGCATTCGAAATCCAACTGTAGTCAAGTCTGAATTGACCCAGTAGGGAACTCTGTCATTAGCTTCTAAGATAATGGTCAAAGGGCCTGGCAAAAAACTTTCAACCAATTGTTGTAAATAAGTTGGCTGATTCTTAGAAAAGTTCAAGATATCGTCTAGACTAGCGACATTGAGATTGAGTGCCTTGTCTCTTGGACGACATTTAAGCTGATAAACATGGTCAACAGCCTTTTCATCCAATGCTTTTGCAAAAAGTCCATAAACTGTCTCCGTTGGCAAAACAACAGCTCCACCATTTTCAAGCTCGTGCTTAATTTTCTCCATCATCAATGACAACCATCCTATCTTGGCCAAATTGGTCTTTCAGAGTTCGAACTCGCTTCTCGGGAAAATTTTCCTTGAAAAGAGCTGGAACGCTTTGGCCTTGTTTGTAGCCAATTTCAAGATAAATCTTACCACCATCATTTAGATAGTCCTTTGATTCTTCCGCGATTCTGCGATAGATCGCTAGACCATCCTCATCTGCAAATAACGCCAGATGAGGTTCTGAGTGTAGGACATTCAAACCAACTTCTGACTCATCTCTACGAGAGATATAGGGTGGATTGGAAACAATTATATCATATTTTGAAAAAATTTCAGAGAAACAATCAGATTTTTTAAAAAATATATTAAAATTTTGAAATTCGGCGTTTTTGCTGGCCAAATCGAGAGCATCTTGAGAGATATCGCTAGCTGTGATTGTCCAATCTGGTCTATTTTTAGCTAAAGCAAGGGCGATAGCACCGCTTCCTGTTCCGATATCCAGAACTTTGAGATTTTCCTCTGGATTCTCAGCTAGGATGAGCTCCACCAACTCTTCTGTCTCTGGACGGGGAATCAAGACCCGCTCATCGACCTCTAACTGCATCCCAAAAAATTCTGCATGACCGATAATGTACTGGGCAGGTATATGATTTGCCAGTTTCGTGTAAATTTCCTCTACAAACTCTTTTTCTTCCTCTATAACTTCTTGCTGGAGGGCAAAGACAAAGTCTGTAAAAGATAGATTTTTCAGGCTACGATAGACAAAGGAGAGGCTTTCTGCTTCCTCTCCCTGTGCTATCAACTTTTCCTCAAAATCCTTAAAAATTTGAGCTAATTTCATTATTTGTTTAATTCTTCCAATTTTTGCGTTTGATCATAAAGAACCAAGGCATCCACAACTTCATCTAGTTTACCAGACAAAATAGTATCAAGTTTTTGAAGGGTTAAGCCAATACGGTGGTCTGTGACACGATTTTGTGGGAAGTTATAGGTACGGATACGTTCTGAACGGTCACCAGTACCGATAGTAGACTTACGCTCAGCGTCCTGCTCATCTTGGGCAATCTGTGCAAAGTGGTCAGCAACACGCGCACGGATGATCTTCATAGCTTTTTCACGGTTTTTCTGCTGGGTACGTTCTTCCTGCATCTCAACCTTGATATTGGTTGGCAAGTGAACAATACGAACGGCAGTCGCAACCTTGTTGACGTTCTGTCCACCAGCACCAGATGCGTGGTAGATATCCACCCGAAGGTCTTTTGGATCAATATCGTACTCTACTTCTTCCACTTCAGGCATAACGAGAACTGTCGCTGTAGAGGTATGAACACGGCCTTGGCTTTCTGTCACAGGGACACGTTGAACACGATGGGCACCAGACTCATACTTAAGCTTAGAGTATACAGACTGACCTGATACCATAGCAACCACTTCCTTGAAACCACCGACACCGTTCATAGAAGCCTCCATGACTTCAAAGCGCCAGCCTTGGGCTTCAGCGTACTTTTGGTACATGGTTAGCAAATCACCAGCAAAGAGGGCAGCTTCATCACCACCAGCTGCTCCTCGGATTTCAAGGATGATGTTCTTGTCATCGTTTGGATCTTTAGGAAGGAGCAAGATTTTCAATTTTTCTTCGTACTCTTCTTTTTCTGCCTTAGCATCTTTGAGTTCTTGTTTGGCCATTTCTTCCAAGTCAGCATCTCCGCCAGACTCTTTAATCATTTCTTCAGCATCAACGATGTTTTGAAGGACTTGTTTGTATTCGCGGTAGGCAGTTACGGTATCACGAGTAGAAGCTTCCTCTTTTGAAAGCTCCATGAAACGCTTGGTGTCTGAAACTACATCAGGGTCACTGAGCAATTCTCCCAACTCTTCATAACGGTCTTCTACAGCTTGTAGTTGATCATAGATGTTCATTTTTTCTCCTTATTTTTCAATTGTTAAATCGTATATGGCTACTACTTCGTTCTCGGATATTTCCCCAGTTTCTTTGAATCCATAACTGAGGTAACAATATCTTGCATGTTCATTTTCTGGTTCATAAGACAACCAAAGTTTATTGCTTAAACCTACTGGCGCTGTCCGAACATAGTCTAGTACTTTATCCATAATTGGTTTAAAATATCCTTGATCTTGAAAATGCTTATCAATCATGAAACGAAATAGTAAATAATTTCCATTACTAATTCCGATTTTTTTATCATAAGCTAACATCACAAAACCTATGATTGCATCATTATCGTAAACTGCCAATGGAGCTACAAAATCTCCATTTTTAGTGTAGACATATGCTTCAGCTAAACTAATTGCGTTAGTAGCAATAAATTGTTTTTGATATTCCTTAACATCCAAATTCAGAACATCAAAATAATTTTCCATTGTAACATCTCTTAGTTCAATTGTCATAGTCTTGTTCCTTTTTGGATGTTATCAGTGGTGCAAAATAATGTTTACGGCAAACCGAGATATAGGTTTCATTGCCACCTATCTGGATCTGCTCACCATCATAGACTGGCAGACCATTCTGCGTACGCAACACCATGGTCGCTTTTTTCTTGCAATACTGACAAATGGTCTTGATTTCATCAATCTTATCTGCTAAGAGCAGAAGATATTTTGAACCTTCGAATAGTTCGTTGCGAAAATCATTTTTTAAACCAAATGCCATGACAGGTATGTCTAACTCATCCACAACACGAGCTAGGTCGTAAACATGGTGACGCTTTAAAAATTGGGCTTCATCGACAAGAACACAGTAGGGCATTTCAGGTAAATCTCGGATAAATCCAAAGATATCCGTTGTTTCCTCAATAGCAACTGCAGGTCTTTTCATCCCAATTCGACTTGAAACATAGCCAACACCGTCACGCGTATCCAGAGCCGAAGTCATAATCACAACTCCCTTTCCTTGCTCCTCATAGTTATAGGCTACCTTGAGAATCTCAATCGTCTTGCCTGAGTTCATAGTCCCATAACGATAATACAACTGTGCCATGTTTCTATTTCACGTCCATTCTAATTTTCTGCTACATTCTAGTATATCATATTTTCCAAAAGCTTTAAACGGCAAATTGTGGTAAAATAGAAGAAATCAAATAACTAGTGGAGGAAGCTATTATGCCATTTGTACGCATCGATTTATTTGAAGGACGCACGTTAGAACAAAAGAAAGCCCTAGCCAAGGAAGTAACGGAAGCTGTGGTTCGCAACACTGGTGCACCCCAATCTGCTGTTCATGTCATTATCAACGATATGCCTGAAGGAACCTATTTCCCACAAGGTGAAATGCGCACTAAGTAAAGCTTAAGCAATCTGCTTAGGCTTTTCTTTATAAGTAACATTCATTGAAGAAAATACTAAAATTTGTTACAATTTGAAGAGATATTAGTCTATACAAACAAATAAACTATAAAGGAATTGAAATGATTACACGGGAATTTGATACCATTGCAGCCATCTCGACACCGCTTGGTGAAGGTGCTATTGGGATAGTCCGCCTAAGCGGAACGGATAGTTTTGCCATTGCGCAGAAAATCTTTAAAGGCAAGGACTTGAGCAAGGTTGCTAGCCACACTCTTAACTACGGCCACATTGTTGATCCTCAAACTGGTAAGGTCATGGACGAGGTTATGATTGGGGCTATGAAATCTCCAAAGACATTCACTCGTGAAGATATTATCGAGATTAACACTCACGGTGGAATCGCCGTAACCAATGAAATTCTCCAACTAGCTATCCGTGAAGGAGCTCGCATGGCAGAGCCTGGTGAATTTACCAAGCGTGCCTTCCTAAATGGACGTGTGGACTTGACTCAAGCCGAGGCTGTGATGGATATCATCCGCGCCAAGACTGATAAGGCTATGAATATAGCGGTCAAACAATTAGACGGTTCTCTATCTGACTTGATTAATAATACTCGTCAAGAAATCCTCAATACACTAGCACAAGTAGAGGTTAATATCGACTATCCTGAGTATGACGATGTGGAAGAAGCCACTACTGCTGTTGTCCGTGAAAAAACTATGGAGTTTGAACAACTCTTGACCAATCTCCTAAAAACTGCACGTCGTGGGAAAATCCTCCGCGAAGGGATTTCAACGGCCATCATTGGTCGTCCTAACGTTGGAAAGTCTAGCCTTCTTAATAACCTCCTGCGCGAAGATAAGGCCATTGTAACGGATATTGCAGGAACTACTCGAGATGTCATCGAAGAATACGTCAACATCAATGGTGTACCTCTCAAATTGATTGATACAGCTGGTATTCGTGAAACAGATGATATCGTGGAACAAATTGGTGTTGAACGCTCCAAAAAAGCCCTCAAGGAAGCTGACTTGGTTCTACTTGTCTTAAACGCCAGTGAACCTCTAACTGCCCAAGACCGACAACTTCTTGAAATCAGCCAAGATACCAACCGTATCATCCTACTTAACAAAACTGACCTGCCTGAAGCGATTGAAACTTCGGAACTACCTGAAGACGTTATTCGTATTTCAGTCCTTAAAAACCAAAACATCGATAAGATTGAAGAACGGATTAACAACCTTTTCTTTGAAAACGCAGGCTTGGTCGAACAAGATGCTACCTATCTATCCAACGCCCGTCATATTTCATTAATTGAAAAGGCAGTTGAAAGCTTACAAGCTGTAAACGAAGGCCTCGAACTAGGAATGCCTGTTGATTTGCTTCAAGTTGATTTGACACGTACTTGGGAAATCCTCGGAGAAATCACTGGTGATGCTGCGCCAGACGAACTCATTACACAGTTGTTCAGCCAATTTTGTCTGGGTAAATAAGAAAAAACTAGGTCAAAAAAATGCTAGTCACCTAAAAAGAGGTTGGGACAAAAAGATCCCGACCTCACTTTTTATTATCAATCATAATTTGACGCGGTAGCTGATTGAACTTTTTGTTCGTCTTTTAGACTCCAAAAAGCTCCTAATCATCCTCGCGGGGCTGGGACTACGAAATCAAGACTTTGTCTATCGATTTCTGTCCCACTCTCTTTTTCTTACAATTTCTAAGTTAGATCCTACCTTAGCAGAAATCTGAAACAAACCTTATACTCAATGAAAATCAAAGAGCAAACTAGGAAACTAGCCGCAGGCTGTACTTGAGTACGG
>NZ_JWAJ01000142.1 GCF_001068775.1 Streptococcus pseudopneumoniae | reverse complement strand
ATAAATCATCTCTTCAAAAATGGGACCTGCAATCACAGGATAGAAAAAATACATCAAAAATGCCGTAGCGCCTGTAAAAGTCGGAGCAGCGAGTTGGTAAGCAAGTCCATTTTGAGTAGGTGGGAATAGGAAAAATTTAATGAAATTCCAAATAAATAAAGCAAGAAAAGCTAAAAAAGAATAGAAAAGATAGGACCCTTTAAATTTTCTACTGTTGATTTGTTGCCATTTTCCTGCCCCTACCATAAAAATAAAAACAAGCAGAACCACAAGAAAGTTCAACATCATATCCGAAAAATAATAGCCAAATTTAGATAGACCAGCAGCAAAGTCGCTGTATAAAACTAGACCACTGAACTCCTGGTAAGCTATGACCAGTAGCATGGCTACAAAAAAGTAGTAGCGTGAGATTATCTTTTTCATATTTCACCTTTCTAAAATCCAAACACCAATAAGCTGACGATAATTAAAAAGCTATTCCACAAGATGTGGAGTGCCATTGACCAATAAATTGAACGTGTATAGTGGATTGAATCTAGAATAGTACGCTACAGATTTTAAAACATTATTAGAAATTGATTTGAATTTCCTAATCTCTTTGTTCACAACTTATTTCAATCTACTATATAACAAAAGAGCATACAGAGTATCAGACCTGCTCCTGCATAAACGATGAAGTCTGTTAACACCCATCCATATTGTAAAACATGGATGAGACTAAAGAGTGTGGAAGAAATGATGACGTCAATATAGTATTTTTTAAATTTAGATAGGGCTGTCATCAGAAGTCCACGGAAAACTAACTCCTCAACTATCGGAGCAATGAGACTACCATATAAAATGCGCGTTATAAAGTAACTAATTCCTGTCAAATTAGCTGCTTCTTTCACAATTGCACTCCCATTTTGCGTACTAGGAAAGATCCGAGTCGTTGTATTTACCCACAAAAACATCAACATAAAGGAAAGAAAGAAGATACCCAGATAGGACCAACGAAACTGGAATCGACCGTACTCTTTCCAACGTTGACTCTTTACAAGAATGACAGTAGCAACAATTCCCTCAATTACTATCAATAAAATTTGCATCCCATAAAATCCAAAATCGGATAACTGGTTCACTGAGTCTAATTTTGCTACAAGATTAAAAATCAAGTAATAGGACACGAGCACTAAAATGGTCTCTAGATAAAATTTCGTTTCTTTCCTTTTCATAGTTGATCCTTTTAAGTTTTATTTGCGTCTTCTTTCAGCCAAACCTACCCAGAGTCCTTTCATCCAATCAAAAGCTCCGTAAGGGCTTGGTCCAATACCTCCGCCTCCCCAAATCGGTAAAGCAATTCCACCACCATTGCCTGGATTAACCACAAGGTTTCCTCCATAAACTGTCTCCAACTCCACTTCTGTTAGTTCCATTGTTTCTGCAAATTGTAAATTCAACATTATTTACACTCCTTCAATTATTTTATTCGTAAACCACTTCCGCGACCTAGGATTTGCTATATATGGACAGTATAACACGAAAACTTATATATTTTAGAAAATCGCATATTTGACATTTTTTCTGATGGCAATTTCACATTTGCGATTTCTAGCTAATCAATAAGTGCTTTGTATTGCTGTAAGCGTAATTCAAAAAGGGCTGTTAATTGTGGATTTTCTAATATTTGCAGAGATTGGATAAAGTGTTCAATCTCTTTTTGATTGCTTCCCTTGGTCTGAAGGAAAACACTCATTTTCTTTAAAAACTGCCACAGTAATTTCTCAAAAACATCATACGGGCGAAGCATACTCTCCAACTCGGCTTCAAAGATTGGGATGTAAGAGAAAAGTTTGCGCTCCATGAGCTCTGAGATGATATTGAGATAACCACCTTTCAAATACAATCGATTGTGCACTAACTCTTTAAATTCCTTGGTTTTTTCAAGCAAAGAGGTCGATAAAAAGATCAGATCTTGATTACTCAAGAAGGGCATAGTATTGCAAAAAATATAGAGTTCAAACCAGGTCCAAGATTCGATAGCATAGAGGTAGGTAGTTAAAAACTCGCTATCCTCCTCTGCTAGTGGGTAGCTTTTATCTAGTGAATGGATAGCATCTTTAATCACAATAGAGTTCAAACGGCGATAAGTCTGCGCCATCTGTTCTTGCTCAATTTCTTTCAACAATTGTTCTAAGCCAGCTATATCTTGATGGACAAAGCGATCCACAATCCTTCTACCAAATCGCATATGTGGAGATTCTTGGTAGTTGTTGAGCTTGTGCCCAAACTCATCAAAGGTCACATTGATCCCTTGGATCGCTAGGATCAACTTATCCGCAGACAGCATGGACTGCCCTAGTTCAAACTTGGATAGCTGAGAGGCTGTTAGTCCAGCACAAGCTACATCTGACTGCTTGAGCTTTCTTGCCAGGCGCAATTCCTTGTAAAATTCTCCTAATTCCTGTTTTTCAATCATAGACAAACTTCCCTTTACTATTCTATTCGTAAAAACTTTTTACTTTTTTAACATATTATAAAATATTTTAGCAAAAAAGCCAGCTCAAAGCTGACTCTTTATTCCATGGTATCAAAAGCGAGACTTGGTTTGGCATTGAGGTCTAAGTCTGCAAAGTTTTCTTTGTTCCACTCACTAACGCTAGCATAGGCAATCATGCCTGCATTGTCTCCGCAAAGTCGCAGGGGAGGAATGATGACCTTGACATCAGTGATTTCGGTTGCTAAGCGTTCTCTGAGACCTTTATTAGCTGCTACACCACCAGCCACAACCAGGGTTTTAACAGGGTATTTCTCCAGTGCCTTCTTGGTTTTTGCCATGAGAATATCCATGACAGCCGCTTGGAAGGAAGCACACAAATCTTCTCTAGACAGCCTTTCTCCTTTTTGCTCAGCATTGTGATGAAGATTGATAAAGGCAGATTTCAAACCTGAGAATGAAAACTCCAGATTATCTTCCTTAATCATGGCACGAGGGAAATCATAAACATCCTGACCTTGATGAGCCAACTCATCAATCTCACGACCTGCTGGATAGGTCAAGCCCATGACACGGCCGACCTTATCATAGGCCTCACCAACCGCATCATCTCGGGTCTCTCCAACAATCTTGTAGTCACCAGCCTCAGACACATAGACCAACTCTGTGTGCCCACCACTGACTAAGAGGGCTAGCAAGGGAAACTCCAAGGGTTCCACACTTTGAGCCGCCATGAGGTGGCCAGCCATGTGGTTCACAGGAATCAAAGGAAGGCCATGCGCCCAAGCAAAAGCCTTGGCAGCTGATAAACCAACTAGCAAGGCTCCGACCAAGCCTGGTCCATAAGTAACCGCAACAGCTGTCACGTCCTCTTCGGTAATTCCTGCTTCTACTAGTGCCTCCTCGATACAGGCTGTAATGACCTCGACATGGTGACGGCTAGCTACTTCTGGTACTACGCCCCCAAAACGTTTGTGGCTCTCAATTTGACTGGCAATGACATTGGACAAGAGCTCATCGTCGTTTTTCAAGACGGCGACACTAGTCTCATCACAGGATGTCTCGAATGCTAAAATATATCTATCCTTCATCTATTTCTCTCTTCATGATAATGGCGTCCTCAACTGGATCATGGTAATAGGCCTTTCTCTCAGCGATGATCGTCATATTTTCTTTCTTGTAAAATGCTTGCGCTCGTTGGTTTGACTTTCTGACTTCGAGAAAAATCTCCTTGTCTATCGGTAATGTTGCAAACAAGGCTGACGCAATCCCCTGACCCTGATAGGCTTTTTTGACAGCGATTTGCAAGACTTCTGCTTCAAAGATATTTTCCTGAACAGCTAGAAAACCTATCACTTCTATCCCATCGTAGGCTAAAGCATACCAGGTCTGGTCTTGGGACAGGTCTGCTTGGATTTGTTCCAGCGTCCAAGGACTGACGGGATACACATCTACCATAACAGCGTAGATGACTTGATCCAAGTCAGGCTGCTGTTGGATTCGTTTAATCTCTATCATAGGCGTTTAATGTAAGACTCGCCCGACTCGGTGTGATTCTTGAGCCAGTTTTCCTCAGCTTCGACACGCTTAAGGTAATTCGGCACAAAATCATGCAAGGAGT
Organism: Streptococcus pseudopneumoniae; assembly: GCF_001068775.1. Classification (GTDB taxonomy): domain Bacteria; phylum Bacillota; class Bacilli; order Lactobacillales; family Streptococcaceae; genus Streptococcus; species Streptococcus pseudopneumoniae_N. Next base: position 34,236 of record NZ_JWAJ01000142.1, on the reverse strand, counting down.
CTGCTTCCTTGTCCCAAGCCCAAAGAGCAAGATTAGCTGCATTTGGCAAGGTTTCTTGGTAGTTGGCATGTGGCAATTGTTCTTGAATCTGCTCGACAAAGGCACCCACTTCACCAACAAAGGTTACCTGATCAGCATCCTTGACTTTTTCTAACACCTCTTCAAAAGATAGGTGCGCTTCTGGAAAGACTGGCTGGGCATTTTCATAAAATCCTGCATACACATTGTTACGGCGTGCGTCCATCAAAGGGACAACCAAACCTTCCTGCTGGCTCGGTACCAGGGCTAAAAGGCTAGACATCCCAACTAACTCGATGTTCAGGGTATGAGCCAAAGTCTTGGCAGTCGCTACTGCGATTCGCAAACCTGTGTAGCTACCTGGCCCCTCTGCCACGACGATTCGATCCAAATCCTTGGGTGTCAAATCTAGACTACCCATCAAAAAATCGATAGCAGGCATCAGAGTGATACTGTGATTTTTCTTGATATTAATCGTGGTCTCAGCAAGAAGCTGCTTGTCCTCTAAAATAGCTAGAGAAAGAGCCTTGCTGGACGTATCAAAAGCTAATACTTTCATAACACATTCCTATCTTTTTGTCTGTTTACTATTATACTACAAAAGCTGACGCATGGGAATTTTCTTTGTCTTGAAACAAAAATGTCCTGCCAAATTGACAGGATAAGTACTTAAGTATTCAAGCCAAAGTAAAATACAAACCAGACCACATAAGTCACAAGGAGAAGGAAAAACGAATACAGAGTCACGAAGCCAATCTTCCAAAGGAACTTGGTTTTCCGATGCTCTAGCCGAGTATATAAAACATTTCCTCCGTAAACACAGGCAACAAAAATCATAAAAGCTACCAAACGAATGCCGATAGCAAAAGTAAATAGGTTATTCATCTTTCAACCTCCTTGATATGGAAATGTCTCTTATGACTTTATTATAGCACTTGCTTCTGATGTCTTCAAATACTTATATAAGGTAAAATGAAACGTATTTCAAGCTCCTTACTTTCATGTTTCCTGCTTTTACTAATTCCCCTTTTTATGTTATAATTGAAATAATTGTAACGAATCAAGGTCAATAAAGACAAAAAATGAACTGGAATCAAACCAGCTTCAAACAGAGCATTTTTGAATATAGCTGACCTGAAAGAAGAAAGGAAACATATGATTTACAAAGTTTTTTATCAAGAAACAAAAGAACGCAGCCCACGTCGTGAAACAACACGCTCACTCTACTTGGACATCGATGCTAGTTCAGAACTTGAAGGACGTATCGCTGCTCGCCAACTTGTAGAAGAAAACCGTCCAGAATATAATATCGAGTTTATCGAACGCTTGTCTGACAAATTGCTAGACTACGAAAAAGAAACTGGCGCATTCGAAATTACGGAGTTCTAATATGGCCTACACTCTTAAACCAGAAGAAGTCGGCGTTTTTGCCATTGGTGGTCTAGGAGAAATCGGAAAGAACACATATGGTATCGAATATCAAGACGAAATCATCATCGTTGATGCAGGGATTAAATTCCCAGAGGATGACCTTCTCGGTATCGACTACGTTATCCCTGATTACTCTTACATTGTAGAAAATATCGACCGCGTCAAGGCTCTCTTGATTACACACGGACACGAGGACCATATCGGTGGGATTCCTTTCTTGCTTAAGCAAGCCAATATCCCTATCTATGCAGGTCCACTGGCCCTTGCCTTGATCCGTGGAAAACTCGAAGAGCATGGACTTTTACGCAACGCTACACTTCACGAAATCAACCACAACACGGAGTTGACCTTTAAAAACCTTAAAGCAACTTTCTTTAGAACAACCCACTCGATTCCAGAGCCATTGGGAATTGTCATCCACACACCTCAAGGGAAAATCGTCTGTACGGGAGACTTCAAGTTTGACTTTACACCAGTTGGGGAACCTGCAGACTTGCACCGCATGGCAGCTCTAGGTGAAGATGGAGTACTTTGTTTGCTCTCTGACTCGACCAATGCTGAAGTGCCAACCTTTACAAACTCTGAAAAGGTTGTCGGCCAGTCGATCATGAAGATTATCCAAGGTATCGAGGGACGCATCATCTTTGCATCCTTTGCCTCAAATATCTTCCGTCTCCAACAAGCTACTGATGCTGCTGTTAAAACAGGGCGTAAGATTGCTGTCTTTGGGCGCTCTATGGAAAAGGCCATTGTCAACGGGATTGAACTTGGTTACATCAAGGCGCCTAAGGGAACCTTTATCGAGCCAAATGAAATCAAAGACTATCCTGCGGGTGAGGTTCTCATCCTCTGTACAGGTAGTCAGGGTGAGCCAATGGCAGCCCTCTCTCGTATCGCTAACGGAACTCACCGTCAAGTGCAACTCCAACCTGGTGATACTGTTATCTTCTCATCTAGCCCAATTCCAGGAAACACCACTAGCGTTAACAAATTGATTAACATCATTTCAGAAGCTGGTGTTGAAGTCATCCATGGTAAGATTAACAACATCCATACATCTGGACACGGTGGCCAGCAAGAGCAAAAACTCATGCTCCGCTTGATTAAGCCAAAATACTTCATGCCTGTTCACGGTGAATACCGCATGCAGAAAGTTCACGCTGGGCTAGCGGTGGATACTGGCGTAGAGAAGGACAATATCTTTATCATGAGTAATGGTGATGTGCTTGCCCTCACTGCAAACTCTGCCCGTATCGCAGGCCATTTCAATGCTCAGGATATCTACGTCGATGGAAATCGTATCGGCGAAATCGGTGCAGCTGTGCTTAAAGATCGTCGCGATCTATCTGAAGATGGTGTTGTACTTGCTGTCGCAACCGTTGACTTCAAGTCTCAGATGATCCTATCTGGACCAGATATTCTCAGCCGTGGATTTGTCTACATGCGCGAATCTGGTGACTTGATCCGTCAAAGCCAACGCATCCTTTTCAATGCTATTCGTATCGCTTTGAAAAACAAAGATGCCAGCGTCCAGTCTGTCAATGGCGCTATCGTAAACGCTATTCGACCATTCCTTTACGAAAATACTGAACGTGAACCAATCATCATTCCGATGATTCTCACACCAGATGAAGAATAAGAAAAAATTCTCTGAAATCGAATGACTTCAGAGAATTTTTATTATTTCACGACAAGCTCGTAACGAGTTTTGCTGGTGAAAGTTTCACCTGCTTTTAGGATGACTTGGTCTTTAAGGTCACTATGAATAGCATCTGGTAAAGCCTGTGCTTCAAGAGCAATCCCATTGTGCTGAATCATCGGCTGACCAGCGATGATGACACTCTCATCCACAAAGTTTGCTGTATAAACTACAAAGCAAGGTGCTTCTGTCTTAAAGAGTAAGAAACGACCTGAACCCTGGTCATAGAGGAAACCAGCATTATCATGTCCTGCAGGCAGAGCAAATGGATGGTCCAAACCAGATACGAGTTGGATTTGCTCATCTTCTTCTGCAAAGATATCCTTCAACAAGGCACCATTATAGATATGTTTGACCACATCACGATTAGCATCTGGAGCTTTAGCTGGAACACCATCAGGAGCAATTGGATAAATCCCCTCTGTATTCAATTGGAATACATGGCGGTCAACTGTCTGCGTGAAATCACCAGATAAGTTAAAGTAGCTATGGTTAGTTGGATTGACCAAGGTATCCTGGTCTGTCGTTACCTTGTAACTAACTTCGTAGGCACCACTTTCTTCCAAGTTGTAGCTAATCCAGATCTTAAGATTTCCAGGGAAACCTCCTGTCCCGTCTGCTCTTTCTGTGTAAAGAGTCAAACCATTATCATTCACTTCAACTAGCTCAAACAAGCTAGAATCCCAACCAGTTGAGCCACTGTGGTTACAGTTGCTAGCATTGTTGACTTCAAGATCATAGGTCTTACCATTAAGTTCGAAAGTCGCTCCTGCAATACGACCTGCAACTGGACCTACACTTGCTCCATGTTTAGGGCTATTTCCCACATAGCTTTCAAAATCGTCAAAACCTAGGATAACATTGGCAAAATTTCCAGCCTTATCTGGAGTTACATAGCGTAGAATTGTTGCTCCATAAGTCATGATTTCCAGTTGGTATCCTGCCTCCGTTTCAAAACGGTAAGCGAGGACATCCTTGCCATCAACTTTCCCAAATACACGTTCTGTGTATGCTTTCATCCTTCTCTCCTTTTTCTAATTCAATTAAGTAAACAAACCATAGAAAGCGCATTCACTCTCTATGGTTTTATTTTATGATTTACAGACACCTTTGTCAAGAAACCATAGATATTTTATTAACAAAAGTCGTTTCTTCTATTTCTGATCTATGCTTCTACACGTTCAGTCCATGAAGTAGCTGTTGTTTGAAGTACTTTATTGAGTTCATCAATGTTTTCAAATCCAGTTGTACGAAGCCATTCGCGAGCTGCTGCTTCACCATCTTTGATATAAGCTTCAACTGATCCAGCCCATGTTGCACGTCCACAAAGAACACCGTTGAAGTTTGCACCTGATTCGTGGGCAAAGACAAGAGTTTCTTGGAAGAGTTTAGCTGATACACCTGCACTCAAGTAGATGTAAGGAAGGTTAGTCGCTTCATCTTGTGCTTTGAAGAAAGCAGCTGCTTCTTCACGTGTATGAACAATTTCGCCATCACCAAAGCCTTCAACGTATTTCACGTTAACTGGAACTTCTACTTTCAAGACATCAATGTTGAAGCGTGGGTCTGAGAAGACTTTCATAGCACCGATAACTTTGTGTGGTTTTACTTTAGCGTATTCTGCAGAACCTGCGTCCGCAATCTTTTCATCGTAAGCCAAGATTTCAAGGAAGAATGGAATATCTTCAGCTACACACTCAGAACCAATACGTTCAATGTAGGCTTGTTTTTGTTGGTTGAGTTCGTCAGAGCTATCTACGTCATAGTAAAGCAAGAATTTAACGGCATCTGCACCTTGTTCTTTGATACGTTTTGCAGACCAAACGTCCAAGCAGTCTGGCAAGCGTTTTGTACTTGTTGTATCGTATCCTGTTTTCTCATAAGCAAGGAGAAGACCTGCATTTGGATCAAGAGCTTTTGTAGCTGGAAGTCCGTACTCAGGGTCAAGTAGCATTGATGAAGCGTATTTTGTCAATTCATCCGCTACCAATACTTTAAGTTCTTCCATTTGAGCTACTGTTGGCTCTTCTGTTTGGTATTGAGCCATAAGGCGTTTCAAAGCACCACGTTGGTCAAAAGCAAGAGCTGAGATGATACCATTCTCATCAGAGAGTTTTTGCATACAAGCACGTTTATTTGGGCTTAATTTTAATTTACTCATAAATAACTCCTTATTTTTCAAACTCGTGAATAATGACACCTTGAACTACACGGTTAACTGTACCTGTAGGTGATGGTGTATCTGGTCTGTTACCAACTTTAAGTGAAGTCAAGAGAGCAAATAACTGACCATAAACGATGTAAGGGAAGACACGGTAAACATCATTCAGAACCCCACCGCATCCAAGTGCTACTTCCTTCACATTTTCAAGGCCGAAGGCTTGATCACTCAAGAGAACAACACGTCGAGCAATTTGGTCGCCTGCAACTTCACGAACCAAGTCCAAATCATACTTGCGAGTGTAATCTGTGGTTGAACCAAATACCAAAACAACTGTATCTTCATTGATCAAAGATTTTGGACCATGACGGAAGCCAACTGGACTTTCATACATAGTCGCTACTTGACCAGCAGTCAATTCCAAAATTTTAAGCTGTGCTTCATGAGACAGACCAAAGAATGGACCTGCACCTAGATAAATCACTCGGTTAAAGTCTAGGTCAACCAACTCTTTGACATCTGCCACATTGTCAAGAACTTTGCGAGCTAAACTAGATAGCACGTCGAAACGTTCAGCTTTAACAGCAAAGTCTGTCGGATCAAATACCAAGAGCGCTGTCAACATCATTGAAGTGAAGCTTGAAGTCATCGCAAATCCAGCATCGTTGGAAGCAGCTGGTTGCAAGAGCAAGAGGTTGCGGTCATCACCATGAGCTTGAAGAGCCAATTTCCCTTCAGCCGCACATGTGATTGTTACTTGGTAAAGTTCGTCAACTAAAGCTTTTGCTAAGTCAACGGTTGCTACACTCTCAGGCGAGTTTCCGCTACGTGCGAATGATACCAAAACAGTCGCCACATCTTTTTTCAAATAAGTTTGTGGGTTTGCTACGATATCAGTTGTCGCGATAGCATTAAAATTCCATTTACGTTCATCATAAACTTCTTTAAAGTAAGGAACCAGAGTATCACCTACATAAGCAGAAGTTCCAGCACCAGTCAGGATAACTTTGATGTAGTCATGTTTGTCAGCAATTCCTTGTAAGAAGGCTGCAATTTCATCACGTCGTGCTTGATAAACTTCAAAAGCTTCTTTCCAAACGTCTGGTTGTTGGTAAATTTCGCGAGTTGTGATTTCTGCTCCCAACTCAAGCAATTCTTCTTTTGTATAATCTAGCATTGAGTTCCTCTAATCTATTATTATATTGTTTTTTATTTAAAATATGGGAATGGGAGTAAGCCCCATTCCCATTTATATTCTATGAAATATGTTCTAACAGTATTTCCGTTATTACACCTTATTCATCTTCATCGTCATCGAAGCTTGCCAATAAATCATTAACTTTGACAATGCTCTCTGAAGCACGACTCTTATAATCTGCATCAGCGCCAGTTAGGCTCGCATTGATAAATTCAATCACCATTGGAAGATTCATTCCTGCATAAAGTTCGATGTCACGACCTTCCATAATCAGACGGCTCACCACGTTACATGGTGTTCCACCAAGGAGGTCAGCAAAGACTAGGAAATCATCCAAACCTTCAACAGCAGCTTCAAATTTCGCAGTAAAATCTTCTGGCCCATCTTCTGGAAGAAGAGCTACTGCATGAATGTTGTCTTGTGGACCCATAATCATCTCTGTGCTACCTTTAAGTTCTTCACAGAAACGACCGTGACTCACTAAAATCAATGATTTAGTCATAAATTATGCGCCCATTCCAAGTGCAAATTTACCAAAGGCAGAAAGTGCCAAGGCAAGCACGATAATGATACCGATAGCTTTTGTAGAGTTCATACCTTTCTTACCAAGCAACCAGAAGATAAAGGCTGTGAAGATTGCTGGAAGCAAGCGTGGGAAGATTGAGTTCAAGATGTCTTGGAAGTCAATCATCTTTTCACCGATTGGCAATTTGTATGAAATTTCAAAGTTGATCATTGTTGCTACAAGAGCACCCATCATGAAGACACCAAGTACAGATGCAGCTTCAATCAAAGCTGTCAAAGTGCTTTGCATGTTGTTGATAAGGTTAACCCCTTCTTTGTAGGCAAATTCCAACTGTTTCCAACGGAAGATGTCATACGCTACTGCAACTGCAATCCAAAGGAAGATACCCCAAGGTTGACCAGCGATAGCCATTGTTGCAGCGATAGATCCCATGATAGCAGGTACAAGTGAACCAAAGATAGTATCTCCAAGAGGAGCGAATGGTCCCATCAAACCTGTCTTGATACCATTAACCGCATCTTTTGAGACAACGCCATCTTTTTCTTCCATGGCAAGGTCAAAACCAGCGATGATTGTGTGGAAGAATGGTGAAGTATTGAAGAATTGAGTATGAACTTTCATCATTTCTTTCAATTCAGGGGTTCCATCACCATACATTTTACGCAATTGAGGCAAGATCATGTAAAGGTAACCAGAAGCTTGCATACGTTCGTAGTTCCAACCTAATTGGAAAGTAAACAAGCTACGTTTGTTGATTTGATTAAAATCTTCTTTTGTTAGTTTGTAATTAGAATTCGTCATCTTCGATTTCCCCACTTTCTGATGGTGTAGAAGGTGCTGCTACAGCTACTTTTTGGCTATTTTTGAAGTGAAGCACTGCAAGGAAGATACCTACGATAGAAATACCAATCATAGACAATCCTTTGAAGTTGTTCACGAAACCAATTTTTTCAGCCACATCTTTAGGTAGAGTACCTACGATACCAGCAACAGCGCCACCAAGACCTGTTACATATGAGTAAAGAACAGTCAACATAGCTGTCAAACCAAATCCCATAGCAAGGTAGTGAAGGTTACGTTTAACTGGAAGGTAACGAAGCAAGATTGCAAATCCAAGACCTGGAAGCATACGTCCTGCGAGTGTCAAACCATCTGCAACCCATTGGTATTTTGTAACGAAATCTACTACGTGTTGTACAAATTCACCACCGAAAGCAAGCGCGAAGAAGACTGGAAGGGCACGAGATAGAGCCCAAGGAATCGCACCAAGCAAGTAGTTGCGTTCAATACCTTTATAGTCATAGCGTTCGATTGCAGCATCCACACGGTGAGCAAAGAAAGTAGTAGTCATACGACCAAGAACGTCGAAGTAAGTCAAGAGAGTTGCTACTGGCACAGCGATTGTTGTAATCGCAAGTGCTGTATCAATTCCTTGTGAAACAGAGAAGGCTGTCGCAAGAACTGCACCAGAAGTTGCGTCAATACGAGAAGCACCACCGAAGGTACCAACCCCAAGAACGAACAATTGCAAGTTACCACCGATAAGCAAACCAGTAGTCACATCTCCCATGATTAAACCAGTAATGAAACCAGCAAATACAGGGGAACCTGCAGATGAAACGATCGTCAACTCATCACAGATTTGATAAGCTGAGTACAAAGTGAGAAGTAAAATTTGCCACCATTGTATCATAACAATGACCTCCTAAAAATTTTTTCCTATTTTAATAAGCTCAAAAAGTCTGAAATTGGATCATTTGGAACCATTTGAGCAGTAAGTTTAACACCTTTTTCTGCCAATTTGTGGAAGTCTTCCACATCCTTGTCTACTACATTGATAGAACGTGTGATGGGGCGAGTTTCTGGTGTTTGAGACATATTCCCAACATTAAGGGTTTCAAGTGGTACACCTGCTTCAACCAAACCAAGGAAGCGGTCTGGTTTGCGAGCCACGATAAAGAGACGTTGGCTATCGTATTTTCCAGCAAGAATATTGGCTGCCGCTTTTTCAATTGGCAAAATACTCAATTTCACACCTGGTGGTGTCGCAAGTTTCAAACCACTCTTTTCAACGTCATTGTTGACAACTTCGTTATCTACAACCATAATACGTGAAACATTTAGTTTTCCAGCCCAAAGATTGGCTACTTGTCCGTGGATCAAACGTCCATCGATACGGCATCCTACAATTGTCATAAGTTTTCCCCCTTTATGTGTTTTAGTGTAGGTTTACGAGTTAAATGAATTTCTTCTTTATATCGGCCCTCTGTTTCAAAGATAATGATGCGGTTGGCACCTTCCTTGAGATAGCTATGAGGAATATAAAGAGAGAGGGTTGGGCCGACGTTCCAAAAACGTCCTAGATTCTGCCCGTTTACAAAGGCAACTCCCTTACCAAACTCAGACAAGTCTAGGTAAGTATCTTTTGGCTCTTCGATTGTAAAATCATAAGCGTAAAAGGCTGGTTGTCCTTGAGTCCATCCTTTTGAAAAATCAATTTTCTCAGGATTGTCTAGTGGGAGTGGATAGTGTTTCCAGTTTAGTAAGAAGTGCAAATCCTTACAAACCCCTGTCCGAATTCCCTTACGTTGCGTATCTGCTAAGAACTTATGTCCATAGTTGACACGCCCCATATTTTCTACCAAGATATCCAATCTAGACAGCGCTTTCTTTTCACCTTGATAAAAAATATCTTCCCCAATCTCTGTCTGATATTGGGTTTTGACCCACTGACCATCGACATAAAGCTGGGCCCTATCTCGACCATCAATGATACGAAGTCTTTCTTCTTCTGCATCCCAGTTTGTTTCTGTTCGATAGAGTAGATAGCCATAGCTTTGTCCCAACTCCTCCATCTTTTTAGGATAGAGGCTTTCTACTGGACTTGACAAGCTATCTAAGGTTTCAAACAAAGAAACTTTTTCAACTAGTGGAATCGCGTCCAACTCCATACTCTCTTTGTAGAGGGGTTCCAACTGCGGATACTCTGGGAAATGTGTTGCCATCATCTTCTTGACTGCCAGATATTTGGCAGTTGGATTTCCTTCCTCATCTAGAAGGGCATCGTAATCATAAGATGTAACTTGTGGCAAATCCAAGGTTCCTCGAGCCGAACAACCATTCATGAAGCCAAAGTTTGTACCACCATGGAACATGTAGAGATTGATAGAGCCTTGTTCCAAAACTTCTCGAACTGCATCTGCCAACTCTTTGGGATCCCGTGTGATAATCGGTTCCTTCCAACGATTGAACCAACCATCCCAGAACTCCATACACATGAGCGGCCATTTCTTACCATGCTCATCAAAGAATTCCTGCATCTGTGAAAAGTTATAAAGTGCCTTAGAACCAAAGTTGCCTGTTACAAAGAGATCATCTTCGATTAAGGTTCCAGCTTTCAGAGTAGCTCGCCATGGGCCATCAGATGTAAAGAGCGGACAAGTCACTGAACGTTCTTCCATCAATCGGCGAATCTCACGCAAGTAGGTCTTGTCCTCACCGTATGAACCGTACTCATTTTCAACCTGCATCATGAGGATATTACCGCCATTGTCCAACAATCTTGAAACAAGACGCGGAAGTAAATAATCGTAGTAACGTCCTACCATTTCAACAAAGGCTGGATCAGAAGAACGGATTCGCATGTCTTTAGTTAAAAGCCATGCTGGTAAACCACCGAATTCCCACTCTGCACAGATAAAGGGAGATGGTCGAACAATAGCATACAAGCCTAAGTCCTGAGCTGTCTGAAGAAATTTTTCAATATCAAGATTGCCACCAAAATTGAAGTTTCCCTCAGTTGGCTCATGCAAATTCCAAGCGACGTAGGTTTCAACAGTGTTAAAACCTAAAGCCTTGAGATTGTACAATGAATGATACCAGTCTTCTTCAGGAATTCTAAAATAATGAATGGCACCAGATAAAATTTTGAATGGTTCCCCATCTAGGTAAAAATCATCCTCAATTTTAAACCTTGTCATTTTACCACCCCATACTTTTTCGTTTGCGCTTTCATTTATTGTTATATTAAATGATAAACTAATGAATCCATATTGTCAATAGATTTTTCGAAAATTATTTAAACTTTTTCTTTTTTTACTGAATTCTTTTCTAAAATTCTTGTAAAAAGTATTTTATATTAAATTTTTTCCACCTAAATTACTTGATTTCCTGAATTTTTAATAGTAAAAAATAAATAAGTCAATCGCTTAGCCTATTATTTTATTTTTTCACATTATTTACTATCATTTTCAAACTATTTATGGTAAAATCGAAGATGAAGAAGGAAAAAATGAGGTGAAAATATGGCAATTCCAAAGTATCAATATATCAAAGATGAATTAAAAAACAAAATCATTTCAGGTCAATTTGCAAGTGGCGACAAGTTCTACACTGAAGCAGAGTTGATTGCAATGTATGACGTAAGTTCAATCACTGTTGTTCGCGCCTTAAACGACCTTGCTAAAGACGGTTATATTGTCCGTCAACAAGGTAAGGGAACCTTTGTGGCTCGAGCTCGCAAGCACAAACTCGTAGAATTTTCTGATGTAGAAATTTTTGAAACCAAGGACGATAAAGTCACTGTTCTTTCTATTGAACGCGGTAACGATCTTAACTACTTAGAAAAATTGGGATTGCGTGGCGATCAATTTTATTACAAAATCGAACGTATCCGTGAATCTAACGGTATTACTTATATCTACCACACATCTTATATCCCTGAACAATACATCAATGCAAATTATCCAAATCTTGAATACTATAGTTCTATCTATAATCGTTTCAAATTGGACTACCACATTCACATGAATGACGAGCATTTTGAAGAAATCAATGAAATTGTATTTCCAACTCCAGAACATGCTGCTTCTATCCTAGGAATCGACGCTCAATTCCCAACTGTTCTCCAAACCAAGACAACTAAACTTGAGTCAACCGGCCAAGTGTTGGAATACATTGAAACTTACAAACGTTCTGATTTCTATAAGATTAAATTTATCTCATGTGATCGCGATCACTAAACATTAAAAGTCTGAGCCTCATCGCTTGGGCTTTTTCAATGCTTATTATATCCAATCAAAACTGTATTTTCTATATGTCAATGAAGATCGATTAATACTAATTCAAACCACATCAGCGTCGCCTTACCGTACTCAAGTACGGCCTGCGGCTAGCTTCCTAGTTTGCTCTTTGATTTTCATTGAGTATAAATTTGTTTTAAATTTTACTAAAATATTGGGAATCTTTTTAGCAAAAAAGCTTTAATAAACAAGAAAAATCGAAGTTCTGCTACTCCTATAAATGGAGTAATAGAAATTTGATTTTTATTCTAATTATCCTAAACCAAGACGTTCAAAGATATCATCCACTCGTTTAGTGTAATAAAGAGGGTTGAAGATTGCGTTGATTTCTTCTTGTGTGAGGCGTGATGTCACCTCTGGATCTGCTTCGAGAAGGGGTTTGAAGTCTACTTGATTGTCCCAAGAGTAAGCTGTTTTTGGTTGCACCAAGTCATAGGCTTGCTCACGGGTCATGCCTTTTTCAATCAAGGTCAACATAGCCCGCTGACTAAAGATAAGACCAAAAGTCGAGTTCATGTTGCGGATCATGTTTTCTGGGAAGACTGTCAAGTTTTTGACAATATTTCCAAAACGGTTGAGCATGTAGTCAATCAAAATGGTTGTATCCGGTGTGATGATGCGCTCAGCTGATGAATGGGAAATGTCGCGTTCGTGCCAGAGAGCAACGTTTTCATAGGCTGTAATCATATGGCCACGGATAACACGCGCAAGCCCAGTCATATTTTCAGAACCGATAGGATTGCGTTTGTGAGGCATAGCTGAAGACCCTTTTTGGCCCTTAGCAAAGAACTCTTCCACTTCGCGTTGCTCAGACTTTTGGAGACCACGGATCTCCGTTGCCATACGCTCGATAGAAGTCGCGATACTAGCAAGAACCGCAAAGTACTCAGCGTGAAGGTCACGAGGAAGGACCTGTGTAGAGATTTCTTGAGCACGGATACCCAGCTTTTCGCAGACGTATTCCTCTACAAATGGTGGGATGTTGGCGAAGTTTCCAACCGCACCAGAGATCTTACCAGCTTCAACACCAGCAGCCGCATGCTCGAAACGCTCGATATTGCGCTTCATTTCACTGTACCAAGTCGCCAATTTAAGACCAAAGGTTGTCGGCTCAGCGTGAACACCATGGGTACGCCCCATCATAATAGTGAACTTGTGCTCCTTAGCCTTGTCAGCGATGATGTTGGTAAAGTTTTCAAGGTCACGACGGATGATGTCGTTGGCCTGCTTGTAGAGGTAACCGTAGGCCGTATCCACCACGTCGGTAGAAGTCAAACCATAGTGAACCCACTTGCGCTCTTCGCCAAGCGTTTCAGAAACCGCACGTGTAAAGGCAACCACATCGTGACGAGTCTCTTGCTCAATCTCCAAAATACGGTCGATGTCAAAGTCCGCTTTCTCGCGAATCAAAGCCACATCTTCCTTAGGGATTTCCCCCAACTCAGCCCATGCCTCGTCAGCCAAGATTTCCACCTCAAGCCAAGCACGGTATTTATTTTCTTCACTCCAAATGTTCGCCATCTCAGGGCGAGAGTAACGTTCGATCATTGTTTTATTTTCCTTTCTTTTGATGTTTCACATCAGTTAGCAAACGGCAATCACTTTATTCAAATTCTTCTTTCCCAATCCACACAGATGGATAATGATTGAGTGTATTCAAATCCGTATCAAGCGGTAGATCATAGATAGCTAAATAGTTATCAGGATACTGAGCAGTCAGCTCTTCATACTTAGCTTTCACTTTTTCATGATCGCTACTAGCATACAAGACTTCGACGACTGCTCCGGTCTTCTCTTTTTCAACAAATGCGTTGACAATGAGTTGAATCATAAAACCTCCTAAATCGAAAGACCCTTCATATTTGCTTCCAGAATAGGCATCTTCACACCTAACTCCTGACCGGTCTGATAAACACTTTGACAACAGTAGAAGATGTCCTGCTTATCATTGTGCAAGGTCATAATTTTTCGGGTCAGCTCATTTTTCGCAAACATGATTTTCATGGCTTTTCCTGCAATCCAAGCGGGAATTTTGTAAGGTAAGAGTTCAGCTTTATAAAGCTTCAAATTTACACCACGCGCTTCTACGACTTTCAAAGCCTCTCGAATGGCCTTGATGGCCAATGATAATTCCGAAGAACTATTCATCAAGTTCAGAGCCAGCTGTTCTGGATTTTCCAAATTCCCCGAACGCGCAGCTGTCGAAGTGACACCTGCATTAATCGCCATGTGAATCCAAATCCACTCGACCATATCATGAGGCACTTCCCACTTCAAATCTGCAGAAGTCAGTAAAGTCGTCAGATCACCATAGTTAGAAATGTGTGCTTTTTGCTCACCTTCTAGCATTAAATGATCAAACAAGACACCATCCAAATGGTCCTCTTGCATGTGACCGCCCGCTGTCGGAAAGGCCAGAATATAGTCGTAATCCCCTGCCCACTCTTGGACCTCTTTTTGAGTATCCCAGAAATTGCAGAAGAAAACGAGAGTGCCTTTGATATTATTTTTTCGCAAGGTCTCCACAGCTTCTTTGACAAACCCATGGCGCACACTGAGAAAAATAAAATCATATTCCGAATCAACTTCTGCCACACGAACCTCATAGGTGTCGTGTTTGTTCTCACCTTTGGAATGATAACGGCCATCTAGCAGATCAACCAACAACTCCTTGGGAGCATTGTTTTTCTTACTATCTCTAAGTACGTGTTCCACTTGATGACCTGCTTTTTGAAAAGCATAAGCATAAGTAGTCCCGATAACTCCAAGTCCTAAAATCGCTATTTCCACTTAAAAATCAATCCCTTTCAGCAGTAGTTGACTGGCTTCTCTTGCTGACTTTATCAGCTACGACAAACCTAGTCAACCTTGCAGGGGTAAGACAACGGACATTGTAATTAGGGTCCTGTCTTACTCCCCAAACTCTTCCACACTATCCGGCGCATCACTAAACAAAGTCACATGTCCCATTTTGCGGTTGTGCTTTGCTTCTATTTTACCATACATGTGGAGGTGGGCGCTTGGATTTTCTGTCACATATTTTTCAGCAACCTCGACGTGTTGGCCGAGGACATTGAGCATAACAGCTGGAGCATGGAGGTGGATGGCTGGCAATGGTGCTCCGAGAACACCAAGAATATGGGTGTCAAACTGGGAGAAGTCGCAGGCTTCGATTGAATAGTGGCCAGAGTTATGTGGGCGTGGGGCAATCTCATTGACAATGATGTCATCAGCTGTCGCAAACATTTCCACGCAAAGGGTCCCAGAGAGGTTCAGTTGTTCTGCGATTCGCACTGCCATAGCCTTGGTTTTCTCTGCCAAACGATCCGAAATGCGGGCTGGCACGATGGTCTTAGACAGGATATTGTTGCGGTGGATATTTTCCTGAACCGGGAAAACTGTCACGTCCTTGCCATTCCCAGAAACGATAACAGAAATTTCAAGATCAAAGTTGACAAATTCTTCCAAAACGCAGTCTGCTGAGTCAGCTAGCGCATAGGCTTCTGCCAAATCTGCTGCTGAGCGAATGACCTTTTGTCCATGGCCATCATAGCCACCAGTCGCAGTCTTGAGGACATAGTTTTTCGATAGGTCCATATTTGCTAAATCTTGGCTTGAGGTCACAACCTTGTAAGGTGCTACAGTGACTTGAGCCTTGTTTGAGAGAAAGTCCTTTTCAAAAATCCGATTTTGGGAAATGCGAAGCAGGTCTGTCCCTTGAGGGAGTTGTCCATCCTTGATGACAGCATCCAAACCGTCGGCATCGACATTTTCAAACTCATAGGTGAGGACATCGCAACGCTCAGCCAACTGATGGAGAGCGTCTACATCGTTATAAGGCGCCACGATGATTTCCGCCACGCGAGAGGCTGGGCAATCCGCAGCAGGATCCAGCGCAATGACCTTGTGCCCCATATAGATAGCAGAAATGGCCATCATCTGACCCAGCTGGCCGCCACCTATAATTCCGATTGTTTTAGATGAGCTCATTTGTCGACTCCTCTGCGATTTTTCCTTGCTCTTCTGCAAAATCTGCCAATGCTGTCGCGATAGCCTGATCTTCTACTGAAAGGAGACGGAGGGCAAAGAGGGCAGCGTTTGTCGCTCCTGCTTCACCGATAGCCATGGTCGCAACAGGTACTCCACCCGGCATCTGCACGATAGAGTAAAGTGAATCCATGCCACTAAGGGCACGAGATTTGACTGGCACGCCGATGACTGGAAGAGTTGTTTTGGCAGCTACCATTCCTGGCAAGTGGGCTGCGCCTCCAGCACCTGCGATGATGACCTTGATACCACGACTACGCGCTTCTTCGGCATGCTTGAACATGAGGTCTGGTGTGCGGTGGGCAGATACAACCTTCTTCTCGTAGGCTACACCGAAGCGGTCTAGGACTTCTGCTGTTTTTTTCATGGTTGCCCAGTCGGATTTTGAGCCCATGATGATGGAAATAATTGGTTTAGTCATAATTTTTCCTTTTTTCTTCTTTTTTGATAATGGTCTTAGGTGGTAGGGACGGAAGCAAACCTTCGGTTTCATTCCTAAACTTTGAGCCTAAGGTCTCAAAGTTTCCCTAGACCAGAACAGAAATTGTTCTGGTCTTTTCACCACGGCGACCATTATCGTACTTTGGCTCGCTTTCGCTCGCCATGACAAATTTAGTAGCTGTTAATCTTTTATGGCCTTGCTTCCGATATCGGTTCGGTAAAAAAGGCCTTCTGTTTTTTGTTGAGCGAGTTCTTGATAGATAGTGTTTTGGGTTTCTTTAACGGTGTCTGCTGTGGTGACGAGCATGTAGACACGTCCACCGTTTGATAGCAGTGCTCTGCTATTTTCCGCAAACTTAGCCCCTGCATAATAGGTGATAATGTCGCCTTCTGTCTTGGATGGCAACTTGACACCTTTTTCATAGTCTAACGGATAACCGTTGGATGCGACAACCACACCCAGAGTCACACCCTTGTCCGTCCAGGTGATGTTTGGCTCCTTGCCATCGATGATATCCGTAATATTTTGTGCAAAGTCAGATGTTAAACGAAGCAAGATGATTTGCGTTTCAGGATCTCCAAAACGAGCGTTGAACTCGATGACCTTAGGTCCATCAGCTGTCAGAATAAGCCCTGCGTAAAGGACACCAAGATACGGACGACCTTCTTTGATCATCCCTTCAAGAACTGGCTTGACAATAGTCTCCACTGCTGTGTCCACCACGCTCTGTGGCAAGTGAGGAACTGGTGCATAGGCACCCATCCCACCAGTGTTAGGCCCCTTATCGCTATCGTAGGCACGTTTATGGTCCTGAGCCGTTGGCATGATGTAGAATTTGTCCCCATTGACAAAGGCAAAGAGTGAAAATTCCTCTCCTTCAAGGAATTCCTCAATAACCACACGCGCACCTGAGTCACCAAATTTATTGTCCAAAAGCATCTCGTGAGCTGCTTCGACTGCTTGCTCAACCGTCTCCGCAACGACGACACCCTTCCCAAGCGCCAAGCCATCCGCCTTGACTACGATAGGCGCACCCTGCTTTTCGATATAGGCCTTGGCTTCCTCAAAGTCCGAGAATGTGCCATAGGCTGCTGTCGGAACGCCGTATTTGACCATGATTTCCTTGGCAAAATCCTTAGACCACTCCAACTCAGCCGCCAATCTTGTCGGACCAAAGGCCTTAAGCCCAGCTTGGTTAAAATCATCCACGATTCCAGCAGCAAGGGCATCATCTGGACCGATAAAGGACCAAGCTATATCGTTGGCTTTTGCAAAGTCAATCAACTTAAAATGTTCGGAAATAGAGATATTTACCAATTCCAGACCATCCAAAGTCATTCCGTCATTTCCAGGAGCTACAAAAACTTTTTCAACGTCTTTTGACTCAAGCAACTTCTTAGCAATGGCATGTTCACGACCACCCGAGCCGACAACTAACAGCTTCATCTTTCAACCTCTTTTGCGAATTATTTACTAATATTATACCATAAACGTTCGTTTTAATCTTGTTTCGTTTCGCTTTTAAAGCGAAAAAAGGAAAGAAACTGTTTTCTTCCCTTTTATTTTCTTAATGTCTAAAATGTCTCACGCCTGTGAAGACCATAGTCAAGCCGTATTTATCAGCAGCTTCGATAGACTCTTGGTCACGGACTGAGCCCCCTGGCTGGATGATGGCCTTGATGCCTGCTTTGGCGATTTCTTCCACGTTATCCGCAAATGGGAAGAAGGCATCTGAAGCAAGAACAGCACCGTCAAGACGGTCTTTAGCTTGGTCAATAGCAATACGAACTGAAGCCACACGATTGGTTTGACCAGGACCAACACCCAATGTCATGTGGTCGTTAGTTACGATGATACCGTTTGATTTGACGTATTTAATAGCTTTCCATGCGAACTCAAGGGCTGTCGCTTCTGTCTCAGTTGGTTGGCGTTTGGTAACAACTTGCCAGTCAGCCTGACTTTCTTTCACAACGTCTTGGTTTTGAACGAGGAGACCACCAACAACACCAGTGTATTCTGCTTCTGCTTCACTGGCATCTTGTGCGTCAAATGGCAAGGCAAGAATGCGCAAGTTTTTCTTTTTGTTGGTCAAAATGGCTAGCGCTTCATCCGTATAGCTTGGTGCGATGATGATTTCAAGGAAAACGCCGTGCATCTTCTCAGCTGTCGCAGCATCTACCTCACGGTTAAGAACGACGATTCCACCAAAGATAGACACTGGGTCAGACTCATAAGCGTAGTCCCAAGCTGTTTCGATATCGTCAGCTTGACCGATTCCACATGGGTTCATGTGTTTCAAAGCCACAACGGTTGGACGTTCTTTGAAGTCACGGATGATACGGATAGCAGCATCAGCATCACGGATATTGTTGAAGGATAATTCCTTACCGTTAAGCTGTTTAGCAGATGCAATAGAGTAGTCTGTTGGCAAGGCTTTTTGGTAGAAGTCTGCGTCTTGTTGAGGGTTCTCACCGTAACGCATTGGTTGCTTGAGGTCATAAGTCAAAGTGAGTTTTTCAGGCTTGCTTTCACCCACTTGAGCTGTGAAGTATTCTGCAATCAAGGCGTCATAAGCCGCTGTGTGGCGGAATACTTTGGCTGCCAAACGTTGGCGAGTTTCATAAGAGGTTTCGCCGTTTGCTGCCAATTCGTCAAGAACAACAGCATAGTCAACAGGGTCTACAACAACGGTCACGCTAGCGTGGTTTTTAGCTGCCGAACGAAGCATGGATGGACCGCCGATATCGATGTTCTCCACAGCATCAGCGTAAGTTACGTCTGGTTTGAGAATGGTTTCCTTAAAGGGGTAGAGATTGACCACAACAAGGTCGATCAATTCGATCTGATTGTCCTTAGCTGCTTCTAGGTGACTATCCAAATCACGACGAGCGAGAAGCCCACCGTGAATATTTGGATGGAGAGTCTTGACACGACCGTCCATCATTTCTGGGAAACCAGTCACATCATCGATAGCAATGGTGTCAACACCAGCATTGTCAAGGGCAACCTTGGTCCCACCTGTTGAGATGATATCCCAACCAAGTTTCTTGAGTTCTTGGGCAAATTCAACAATGCCCGCTTTATCTGAGACACTGATTAAGGCTTTTTTCGTCATTCTATTCCTCTTTCTTTAAGTCCAAGCGCATAGCGACTTCGTTATTTTCTTCTATAAATCCTGCTTCCTGAAAACCCAAACTAGTCAACAGGTGCTTCATTTTTTCATTTCCAACCACATAATCTGCAACAATATGACTGCAGACTCTATCCATCTGGGCCTCTTTGATTAGAACTTCCAAGGCTTTACGACCATAACCTCTTCCTTGGTACTGCCGACCAATCATTATCCTCCAGATAAAGTATTCCGCTTCATCCTTATCTATTTCCAACAGGAGAAAACCAACTACAAGCTTATTCCAATAGATTGCCATTGGAAACACATCCCCATTCTCTCGGTAGAGCCATGCGTCAGCTAAAGAGCGTACATTTGGAGACACGAAACGTGCTCGTTCATCAGCTTCAGATATTTTCAAATCCAGCACTGCCTGATAACTGCTCTCATCTACTAATTTTATCTCAATCATTTTTTCTCCCAGCAATATTGCAAAATCAAAACTTGATTTACTTCTTATATTCTCCCCACCCCTAAACTATCCAAGACTTCTGGATAGAGTTTGTACTCTGTTTCGTGGATGCGAGTCTCGAAAGTATCAAGGGTATCCCCTTCAAGGAATGGCACACGGACTTGTTTGATGACCTTTCCTGTATCCACACCCGAATCCACCCAGTGAATAGTCACGCCAGACTGGTCCACACCTGCATTCCAAGCATCCTCAATACCATGAGCGCCTGGAAATTCAGGGAGAAAAGCTGGGTGAATATTGATGATACGACCTTCATAAGCTGCTAGTAAAGTTGGGCCAACGATTTTCATATAGCCTGCGAGACAAACTAAGTCAATCTTGTGTTCATCCAAAAGTTCGACGATGGCTTCTTCATAGTCTGCCTTATTCTCAAACTCTTTAAGTTCAAAGGCATAAGATAAAACCCCTAGTTTTTCGGCGCGTTCTAAAACGTAGGCATCCCGGTGATCTGAAAAGACAAATTCTACTGGAAATTGTTCCGCAATCACCTGAAAGTTTGAGCCGTTGCCAGAGGCAAATACCGCAATCCTTTTAACCATTATTTAATCACCACACTTGCGCCATCTTTCTTCACAATACGACCGATTTCATAAACAGGTTCGTCGAGAAGTTCTTTGACACGTTCAACATGTTCTGGTTTAACTGCAAGCATGAGACCAATACCCATGTTGAAGATTTCAAACATTTCTTCGTGTTTGATTTGGCCATATTTTTCAAGGGCTTTGAAAATTGGAAGGACTGGTACTTTGCTTTCGTCAATTTCAGCAGCCAAATCATCTGAGAACATACGTGGCACATTTTCGATGAAACCACCACCTGTGATGTGGGCAATACCGTTAACCAATTCTTCTTTGATGAGTGGCAAAACAGCTTTAACGTAGATACGAGTTGGCTCCAAAAGAACCTCCCTGAGTTTCTTGCCTTCCAATTCTGGGAGGACTTCTTCACCTGTATAGTCCGCAAAGACACGACGAACAAGTGAGTAACCATTTGAGTGGATACCGCTTGAAGCAAGCCCCAGAATCACATCCCCTGCTGTCACTTTTGAACCGTCGATGATTTGAGATTTTTCTGCAACACCAACAGCAAATCCAGCCAAGTCATAGTCGTCTTCGCCATACATACCAGGCATTTCAGCAGTTTCCCCACCGATGAGGGCCGCACCTGATTGTACACAACCTTCAGCCACACCAGCAACCACTTGTTCAAGCTTAGCTGGTTCATTTTTACCAGTTGCGACGTAGTCAAGGAAGTAAAGGGGCTCAGCACCTGCAGCAATGATATCATTGACACACATAGCCACACAGTCTTGACCGATGGTATCGTGTTTGTCATACTTGATAGCTAGCATCAGCTTAGTACCAACACCATCTGTACCTGAGATCAAAACAGGCTCTTTAACACCTGTTTTTGAAAGGTCGAACATGCCACCAAAACCACCAAGAGCTCCCATAACACCCGCACGCTCTGTACGTGCCACGTGTTTTTTGATGCGTTCAACAACCTCATAACCCGCTTCAACGTCCACACCTGATTGAGCGTATGCATTTTTATTTGTCATTTGTTTTTTCCTTTTCCTTTCCTTCAATGGGGAATTTTATTTGTAAAAACTCGTTTTTTCTTCCAAACTTCTACGATATTCTTCTTCATAATCATAGAGAGGAGTTGGATATTTCCCATCAAAGTAAGCCACACAGAGGCCGCCATTTGGCGCATCTGTTTCGATGCCGATAGAATCAATCAAGCCATCAATCGAAAGATAGGTCAGACTATCCGCACCAATGATTTGGCAAGTTTCCTCAACGGTATGATTGGCCGCAATCAATTCCTCACGACTCTGAATATCAATTCCATAGAAACATGGATAAGCCAGAGCTGGGCTAGCAATCGCCACATGAACTTCTGTAGCACCTGCTTCTTTCAGCAATTTTACGATACGACGAGATGTCGTGCCTCGTACAATCGAGTCATCGATCATGACCACACGTTTGCCTCTCACGACACCAGAAACAGCAGACAGTTTCATACGA
The DNA here is from genome assembly GCF_001068775.1 of Streptococcus pseudopneumoniae. Lineage (GTDB taxonomy): Bacteria > Bacillota > Bacilli > Lactobacillales > Streptococcaceae > Streptococcus > Streptococcus pseudopneumoniae_N. Next base: position 11,962 of record NZ_JWAJ01000142.1, on the reverse strand, counting down.
ACTCCTTGCTCGCGCAATTCTTGAGTCGGCTGGATAAAGGTCCGTTGCGTATATTGGTTCTTGATGAGACCCATTTCATTTGGCAGACCTGATTCTTCGGCAAAGCCCATCGCTGCGCTGAGTGAGGAATTTGGTACCCCAACTACAATATCAGCTTCGTGCTTGAACTCACGTGCCAGTTGAGCTCCCATTCTCTTACGAGCCGTATGGACATTGACACCATGGATATTCGAGTCAGGACGGGCAAAGTAAATATACTCCATGGAACAGATAGCCAACTGAGTATCGTTTGTATAGCTGTCATACTGGATGCCATTGTCATCAATAATGACAATCTCGCCTGGCTTCACATCACGAATCCACTCAGCACCGATTACTTCAAAGGCACAGGTCTCAGATGAAACCACTACTGCTCCATTCGTCATTTTCCCGATTGACAGAGGACGGAAGCCGTTTGGATCAAGCGCTGCAATTAACTTGTCCTCAAACATCAAGAGATAAGCAAAACCACCTTTAACAAGACTGAGTGCTTCCTTGATTTTACCCATCAGGTTTGGATTGTGGCTACGGCGAATAAGGTGAGCCAAAATTTCAGAGTCAGAGGTTGAGCTGAAAATCGCTCCTCTTTGTTCCAATTCTTGCTTGAGCGATTCTGCATTGGTCAGATTCCCATTATGAGCCAAACCAAACTGCATGTCGTGAAAGCGGAAGAGGAAAGGTTGGATATTGTCTACAGAAGCTTCTCCCGCAGTCGCATAACGCACGTGCCCAATCGCTCCAGTTCCTGCCAATTTATCCAAATTCGCAGGATTTTTAAAGACTTCTGATAAAAGCCCCATATCACGATGACGCTTCAATTTCCCTTGGTCATTGGAGAGGATTCCTGCCCCCTCCTGACCACGGTGCTGAAGACTATGGAGTCCAAAATAGGTCAATTTGGCAGCGTCTGGGTGACCCCAGATACCAAAAACACCACATTCTTCATTAAGAGATTTTACTTCGTATGTCATTCTATATACCTAATTTTTATTTGTGTATCATTCCTTAACGATACTAGAGCGGAATGATACGGCAGAAGCTCGTTTCACTCGCAACAATAAATCATTTGCAATTATAGCAAGTTAGATCTACTTGATTTTACATTTACTGATAGTTATCTAGTTAGAAAATCTGCAAATCTTATTTCCCAGTAAAGTATTTCACAGCTGATGCAAAGAGATATTGATCTTTATTTCCTGGAATATTTTGGAAGAGTCCGTCTTCAAAACGTTCTGAGTGTCCCATCTTACCGATGATTTGGCCGTTCTTGCTGGTAATTCCTTCTATGGCATGGACAGAACCATTCGGATTGTACTTAGAATCCATACTTGGTTTGCCGTTAAAGTCAACATATTGGCTGAAGATTTGTCCATTGTCACGGAGCTCAGCAAATTCCTCAGCCGTCACGACAAACTTCCCTTCACCGTGCGAAACAGGAATAGCGTGGATATCGCCTACTTGCACACCAGCTAACCATGGTGAGTTGGTATTGGCAATACGGGTTTCCACCATCTTGGCCACGTGTTGATTGGCATCATTGTAGAAGAGGGTTGGACTAGTACTATTAGCATCCTCGAAATTTCCGTATGGAAGAAGACCTGATTTAACCAAGGCCTGGAATCCATTACAGATACCGATAATCAAGCCACCACGGACGATAAAGCTATCAATAGCCACACGGACTTTTTCATTGAGAAGGATGTTGACGATAAACTTAGCGGAACCATCTGGCTCGTCCGCAGCTGAGAAACCACCTGCAAAGAAGAGAATGTTAGCCTTGCCGATGTTGTCAACCATAGTTTCAACTGAATTGACAATGGCTTCTTCATTCAAGGTCACAAATGGCACTAAGTTGACCTCTGCACCTTCTTTTTCGAAAGCCTTAGCTGAGTCATATTCTGAGTTAGTTCCTGGGAAGACTGGGATGTAAACCACAGGTTTTGCAACCTTTTCTTTGGATTTAATCACAACATCTGATACCACAGCTGGTACTTCAGCCAGTTCTTTGGCTTGAGCAAACTCTGTTGGGTAAACTTCTTCCAGTTTTCCTTGGAAGGCACTGTCAAGTTTCTGTCCATCTAGCTTCACACCGTTTACAGTCAGTGTAAAGTCTGCTTTTGTTTGTCCAATCTTCTCTACTCCAGCAATTTCTTCAGGAGAGGCGAAGACAAATCCGCCTAATTGAGCTGTCAAAGAACTTTCAAGTTCAGGCAAGATTACCTCTGCACCGATATGGTTCCCAAAGGTAGCAAGAGCCAAACTTTCAACCACACCACCATATTTGACAGCTGATGCTGCTGTCACTTTGTGATCAGCTTGGATGGCTTCAAACTTAGCAAAGTTAGACTTGATAAGATCAAAGTCAATTTCTTGGGCCAAAGCTTGACCTGGGATGTAATAGATATTTTCACCAGCGACTTTAAATTCTGGAGAAAGAACCTTACGGCTATCTGCAGTTGTTACCCCAAAAGCAACCAAGGTTGGTGGCACTGTCAATTCTTCAAAGGTACCAGACATAGAGTCCTTCCCACCGATAGATGGCAACCCAAGTTGAATCTGAGCTTCAATGGATCCAAGAAGAGCAGCTACTGGTTGGCCAAAACGCTCTGCTTGTTTATCCATCCGCTCGAAATATTCTTGATAAGAGAAGCGAGCCTTAGACCAGTTTGCACCAGCAGCAACCAAACGAGCAGTTGCTTCGATGACTGCATAAGCCGCACCATGATAAGGAGACCATTCTGCGATATATGGGTTGAACCCTTGTGCCATAACAGAGGCAGTTGTTGTCACGCCATGTTGGACTGGCAATTTCTGTACAGAAGCTTCAGTTGGTGTAATTTGGTAGCGACCACCAAGTGGGTGATTGACTGTTGAACGACCAACTGAGCTATCAAAGATGGTTTGCAAGCCTTTTTGACTGGCATGGTTAAGGTCAGCCAAGACTGCAAGCGTATCTACTTCAAGGGTTTCGGCAGATGTTTGGCGTTCTTCTGGAAGCTTGACATCCTTGTCAACCACCTTAGCATCCACAACTACACGTACACCGTTTGTATCAAGGAAACGACGTTCCAAATCAACAATCGTTTCACCATTCCAGTGCATAACAAGATTTGGTTTTTCAGTCACTGTCGCAACGACAACAGCGTCAATATTTTCTTTGTTACATGCTGCAATGAAGGAGTCTACATCTTCTGGACGAACCACTACAGCCATACGCTCTTGAGATTCAGAGATGGCAATTTCTGTACCGTTCAAACCTTGGTATTTCAATGGCACTTTGTCTAGATCAATTTCAAGACCATCTGCCAATTCACCGATAGCCACACAGACACCACCAGCACCAAAGTCATTGGACTTCTTGATGAGACGAGTGACCTCACCATTACGGAAGAGACGCTGAATCTTGCGTTCTTCTATAGCATTCCCTTTTTGAACTTCAGCTCCAGCAGTTTCCACGGACTCAACTGTTTGAACCTTAGAAGAGCCTGTCGCACCACCGACACCATCACGTCCAGTCTTACCTCCAAGGAGAATAATCACATCTCCCGCTTCCGGTTTTTCACGGACAACATTGCCCTTAGGAGCTGCACCGACAACAGCACCTAGCTCCATACGCTTAGCAACGAAACCTGGGTGGAAATACTCACGAACGTAGGTCGTCGCAAGCCCAATCTGGTTACCATATGAAGAATAACCATGAGCCGCTGTCTTAGAAATGACCTGTTGTGGCAATTTACCAGCACGAGTTTCCGAAATCGGTGCTGTAATATCACCCGCACCTGAGATACGCATAGCTTGGTAAACATATGAGCGACCTGATAATGGGTCACGAATAGCACCACCGATACAAGTAGCCGCCCCACCAAATGGCTCAATCTCAGTTGGGTGATTGTGGGTTTCGTTTTTAAACATGAGGAGCCATGGTTCTTTCACACCATCAACGTCCACTTCGATTTCTACTGAGCAAGCATTGATTTCGTCTGACACTTCCATATCATCCAAACGTCCATTGGCACGCTCATAACGACCGAAAATAGTCGCCATATCCATCAAGGTTTGCGGTTTTTCAGAACGCCCCAACTCATCACGCATGGCAATATACTTGTCATAGGTTGACTGCAATTGCTTTTGGAATTTAGAAGCTGAAAAATCGATGTGCTTCAACTCAGTCTCGAAAGTCGTGTGACGGCAGTGGTCAGACCAGTAAGTATCCAAAACCTTGAGTTCCGTCTCAGTCGGCACGCGCTCGATTGACTTGAAATAGTCTTGGATAAAGAGCAAATCATCCACTTCCATGGCCATCCCTTGCTCGGCCTTGTAGCGCGTAAAATCTTCCGCTGTATAGCTTTCAAAGAAAGTCAATTTGGGAATGGTCTTGTCTGACTCTGAAAATTCTTGCTTGGCAATCCCTGTCGTGATGTCCTTAAAACGAGAATCAACTGGATTGAGAAGGTAGTTCTTGACAGCTTCTAGTTCAGTCGCATCGATATCTTTATTCACTAAGTAAAGTTGGGCAGTATTGACTGTCACTTCACTAGAACTTCCTAGCAACAGCAAAGCTTCTTGTGAAGATGCTGCACGTTGGTCAAATTGACCAGGCAAACTTTCGATAGCAAAGAAAGCATACTTCTCAAGATCAGCCTTAACCGCGGCTTCATCCAAAACAGTATCGGTCACTTGCTCAGAGAAGATATGTTTTTCCGCACGCGCAAACAAATCCTCTGCTAAATTAAAAACATCGTAAACCTGAACAATACGAAGATCATTTAAAGTTTTCAACTGAAGATTATGCTGTAACTCTTTTACTAAAGAGTCAGATTTGACACGAAAATCAGCTTTTTTCTCAACGAAAATACGTTTATCCATTTTAGTTCCTTTATTTCTATTCAAACAGGCTATTGAAGACGAAGGGGTTCCGTTCCAAAATGATTACTTCAAGCCCTGCAATTTCTCCAACACAACCTTATAAACATCCGTTAAACTGCCTAAGTCCCTACGAAGTGAGTCTGGGACAAAAGTCCTAGCCCTCTTTTTGATGTTGGATTTTAAAGCAAGACGCAGTGGTTGAGTGGGCTCTACTACGCTGATTTCATCAGCTTTTACAGCCCTACTCAACTGTGCGGAGGTGGGACGACGAAATCGAATTCTAACAAATTACCGATTTCTGTCCCACTCTCAGCCTGAGTCCTTTTACTTGAAAGACGAAGGTTTTCCGTTTCAAACAACTTATTTCAAGTCTTTCAACTTCTCTAACACAATCTTATAAACATCCGTTAGACTGCCCAAATCCCTACGGAAAACATCCTTATCCATATGGTGCCCTTCAGCATCCCAAAGGCGGCAGTTATCTGGTGAAAATTCATCTGCCAAGATGATCTTACCATCCTTATCAAAACCAAATTCCAATTTGAAGTCAATCAAACGCAGACCAATTTGTTCAAACCAATTTTTCAGCAATCCATTGATGCGACGTGTTTCTTCCTTGATATAAGCAATTTGCTCATCGTTGGCAATATCCAAGAACTTCACATGCTCATCATTGATAAATGGATCGTCCAACTCATCGTTCTTGTAGTAAAATTCAACGATAGGAGTTTCTAAATCCAAACCTTCTTCAACACCGAAACGTTTTGAGAAAGAACCCGCAGTCACGTTACGAAGCACAACCTCCAAAGGGATGATTGAAACCTTCTTGTTGAGTTGTTCTGTGTCAGAAATACGTTCGATAAAGTGAGTAGCTACACCCGCAGCATTCAATTTTTCAAAAATAAGAGACGAAATCTGATTATTGAGCACACCTTTACCTTCGATAGTCTCTTTACGAGCACCATTCAGCATGGTAGCCTGGTCCTTATAAACGGACCTAATCACATGTTCGTCTTCTGTAGTATAGATATCTTTAGCTTTTCCCGTATAAATAAGTTTACTGGACATTTTATTATTCGCCTTTCGTATTACTTGGCCTCATTCTAACACAAAAATAAGCAGAAATCAAATGTTTTACGAACTATAATTGATATCACATCTGAAAAAGTACAGAAAAATCGCAAACGAATTTTCATTTGCGATTTTCTAAGATTGATTTGAGTTAAAAATAGAAACTTTATTCTTGTTTCAAAAAACGGTCCAGATAGTAGCGTAAGAAACTCTTCCTACCTGTAATCATGGTTAAACGACCTTCAAGTCCATAACGAATCTTTTCTGCCTGTTCAGCACTCAAGTCCGTCTCTGCCTCTAATTTAAAGAAATTGCCCTTTTCTGTCTGAGTCGCACTGGTATCGATATTCGTAATCTTGGATGTCAACACTAGCTGCTTATTGGCATCTGTTACTGTTGTAAATCGTACCTCATTTCCATGCTTGAGATCAGCCACTTCCTTAGAACCGATATAAGCTGTCAGTTTTGCCTTCCTCTCTCTAGCCAACTGCGGAAATAGGTGAGCAAGGATCGTTCCTTCTGGAATGATGGTAGATCGACTATGCTCAGGATTCAAATGTAGAACACCATCTTCTGTTGCTGTAATTTTCCCCTTCTCTAAAAGATTTCCTTGAATCTTTTTACCTGACTCCACTTCAAGAATTTTCTGATCCAAGAGCGTTAATTCCTGACCTACCTTAGCTAGTTGCTGAGATTTTAATGACTCCAACTGACTTCCTAATCCATATGCATAAGCTTGCTGGGCTCCTGAACCTGCATACTGGACTCGATAAGTAGCGAGACTGGATTCTAACTGAGAAAGCTGTGCTTCAACTTGCGCAACTGCTTGTGCCTTAGATTGCGGATTTTCCTCGCCCTGAGACTTGTAGGACTGATAGAGAGAGTAGGCTAGATTCTGACTGGCCAAGGAAGCACCTGTTTCAATAGCTGACTTAGCTGTCTGGTAATCGCGAATTTTAGCCTCTGTTTGACTGATGAGGTTCCCGATTTCGACTTGGGTTTGGCTAGCTGCTGCATTTTGAGATGATATACTAGCATTTTGCTGCTCAACCTGACTTCGCAGACTAGCAGCTTGATTTAGATAATCTAAAAAACTATGCTGATAGCCAAATTTATCTGCTTCAGGAAATTGATCACTTCCTGCTTGAAGGCTTGCTTTTAAATACTCCAGTTGAAGCTTCTGATCCTTGAGCATTTCCAACTGACTAGCATAATTTTCTGCCTGAATCGCTTCTGCTCCCTCTTGGTATTGAACGAGAAGATCTCCTTGTTTGACAAACTTATTTTCAGCCAAATGATTCGCAACAATCTTACTATTACTACTAGACTGAATGGTAGCAATGATACGAGCAGGTTCTACCGTAGCTCCAGCTGTCAAGCTTATCTCCTTTTGTGCAAAGATTGAAAAAACGATCAGGGACAAAAATAAGATAAAACTTGGAAAAATCACATAACTAGAAAAATTATGGTAACGACGATTGTAAAACTCCGCACTTTCTAAAAATTCTGATTGCATCTTTTCTCCTCTCTAACTATTCACTAGATGGGCGTAAAATCCACCCTGAGCCAGTAAATCCATATGTGTACCCTCTTCGACAATCTTGCCCTGATCCAAAACAACCACCTTCTCTGTCCGCTCAGCAATGGTCAAGCGATGGGCGATGAAAATCAAGGTCTTGTCTAAAGCCATAAGATTATCGACAATTCGCTTCTCTGTCAAAATATCCAAACTACTAGTTGCCTCATCCAAAATCAAGACCGGCGCATCTGTCAAGAGAGCACGCGCCAAAGCAATTCTCTGACGTTGACCACCTGAGATTCCTGCCCCATCCGAAGTCAATTCCGTCTGGTAATTTAGTGGCATGCGCTCAATGTCCTCCCGAATCTCTGCCAATTCGACCGCCCGTAAGATATCCTCTTGAGTCGTCCCTTCCTTGGCTCCAAGGAGAAGATTCTCCAAAATCGTTCCGTTAAAAACATAAGGCTGCTGAGGCAGATAGTTGATGTACTGACGCAGAGCCTTTTTATCAATCTGATTGAGATTGACACCACCCAGACTAATCTCTCCCTGACTTGGGTCGTAAAAATCAACCATCATCTTGGCCAAGGTCGTCTTACCTGACCCTGAAATCCCCACAAAAGCCACTTTAGAGCCTTGCGCAATGGTTAGATTAATGTCCGACAAGACATCTCGACCATAGCCATATTTGTAGTGAACCTGCTTGAAAGTCATATCTCCTTCTAGCAAGCTCAAATCTGAGACTGTTTTCTTTTCCTCAAACTCAGATGCAACCAGATAAACTTCATTCAGACGGTTATTGGCAACCTGCGCTGTCTGAAGCTTGGTTTGCAGGTTGATGATATTTTCCAAAGGATTTGTAAAATAAACAAGCAAGGTATTATAGGTAATCAACTGCCCCAAACTCATCTTGCCATCCATGACCAGAACAGCCCCCATCCAGAGAATACCGACATTGAGCAAGAGATGGGCAACCTTTTTCAGAGCCTTTTGCTGACTCTCTGCCCGACTATAGGTAAAGGATTTTTTCAGATAATCCACAAATTCCTTGTCAATCTTTTGGTAGCGTGAACTTTCACTAGTTAAGGACTTGATGGTCTCAATGCCATTGATGTCCTCAATGATAGAAGAAGACAGAACCGCATTGGCTTCCATAGTTTCCCGATTCATCTTTTCAAAGGGCTTCATAAAAGCAAAGATAATCACTGTGTAGATAGGAAGGGCTAGTAAACTCATGAAAAAGAGATTGCTATTCTGCGAAAATAGAACTACTGAAATAATCAAGACAGTAGATACGTCCAAAAAGATTGACAGAATAGTCGAAGCCAGAGCATCGATGATACTATTCGCATCCGTGAAACGAGATACGATTTCCCCTGTACGACGTGTCGCAAAGAAGGACATAGGCAGGTGAAAAACATGCTTGATATAGGACAAAATCACATCAATGGACAAGCGTTGCCCCAAAATAAGCAAGAGATACTCCTGAGCGTAGGACAAGATTTGCTGGAGAATATAAACAATAACCAGCCCAATAGAAATAATCCCCAGTGTCGAGCGCATCTGATCTGGTACATAAGTATCAATGATAGACTGCAGATAATAAGAACCCACAATGTTAATCAAGGTCACCAAGAGGGTCGCCAAAACGATATTAACAATCAAACCTCGCTGTTTCACTAATATAGGGATAAAGGAAAGCAGACCATTTTTTTGTTCCTTATGAGGCTGATAACTCGGAGATGGTGCCATAAAAATAGTGATTCCTGTCCACTCCTTGGCAAAGCGCTCACGAGAAATCTTGGTCAGCTTAACACTAGGATCTGGATCAGCAATATGAATGTTGTTCTTGTCCTGCCCAGTCACCACATAATAATGGAGCAATTTCCCTTCCTTAAGCACATGAGCCACAAAAGGAAAAGTTACATTCGGCAAATCAAACAAGGTCATGTCCGCCTTTATTGCTCGCGTCTCAAAACCTATCTCCTCAGCAACCTTGACTAAGCCTAAAGCCGTAGTCCCATCCATGGTCGTCTTGGCCAACTCTCGCAAGTGAGCCAGAGAATAATAACTACCATAATAACCAAAGACCATGGCTAATGAAGCTACACCGCAGTCCATCTGATCCACCTGAGGACGATAATGCCTTTTCCCAAATTTCATATCCTACTCCTTTTCCTAACAATATCCAAAGAAAACTTTGTAAGATTATTTTATCCAAACAAAGAAGCAAAAAGAAAATTATTTCTAAAAAAACAATAACTGCACCTGAACAGCACTTTTTCCTACATAAAAATAGGCAGAACAAACGTCCTACCTAAAATATATATTTATAAAGATTTCTTTTTCTTCCTAATTCCTTTGTCAATCATGTACAAAACGATAATCGAAAACAGCGGTGGTACAATATAATTCTTTTCACTCATTGTCAGCTGAAATCCCAGAGTTGCCAGTATCTTGAGAATAAACATATTCATCAGAAATAAGAAAAGGAACGTTAGAAAGATTTTTAAAGTCTTATTCATTTCCATCCTGATTATCTTCTTTACCTCTTATTTTCTGGATAGCATGATATTTTATCGCTATGTAAATGATTAAAAAAGTAGGGGATAAGAGAATAAATCTGAAAGTTCCATGAAATTTACACTATACTTTCCTAGCAATAGTTTATAGTCTATTAAAACTTGCATGATAGAAAGTACAATACGTACTAGTAGAAGCAAGCCTAATAATATCACTTCTTTTTTAAACATACGAATATCTTTCTAACTAAAATCAGACTACAGTTCATCAGCTTAACACCCCAACATTCCCCAAGATTGCCCTAATACTGGAGCCACAAAGTTCAAATTCATTTTATCAACCTTTATCTCATTTTTCTTCACTTCTATAAAGTAAAATAAATACTATCAAGAATAGTGAAATTGTAGGCATGTCAAAATTTTCAAACCATGTAGGTAGATTTATTTTGTTTACATCAGCGACTATTCTAACAATGATATAAACCATCGAACTGCAACATACAGTAAACTCTAGCCAAGCTTTTTGTAACACTTGAACGACTTTCATCTCAAACTTCATTTTGATGGTTCATCAATTCCCAATCTTACTTCCTTTTGTTTGATACTTGTATCCTACATAAAACAGACCAAGCAGAATTGGATAGTTTTCTGGATAAAACAAGGTATTGATCGGTTTTTTCAAAATCAAATACGTTGCAATATAGATAATGACTGACACTATAAAATAACCTTCAGCAAATCCCAATAAAAATTTTTTCATACCAGACTCCTGCTTTCTTATAAAGAATTTACTAGCTTTTTACCCACCTCGTGATGCCGACTGATAACCATTATACGCACCCCAAGCTAATAGTCCAACAGACAAAATACCACCACCAATTAAAAGTACTACTCCTCCACCATTGACTTCTTGCAGTTCAACATCACTTAACGTAGTATAATTTTGTTCAATAGTTTGTAAATTCGACATGTTTATCCTCCATTTTAATAATAAAAATTAGTTTTCTTTTAATACACCAATAATAATCATCAATACACTCATAACAAACGCAGACAACAGTCCTTTAGTAGTACTATTGAAAAAAGGTCTATCAAAAACATAGTAATTATATGCAGATAATCCTAAACCAACGGCAGTCACCACAATTGTAATAACGAGTAGTATAATCCAAAATGTTTTCTTGCTCATATTTATCAAAAACTATGGATGAGTAATATAGTAGAACGTTTTACCAGCAGCTTCACCAACTTGGTAAATCCCCCAACCAATTGCAATTCCCACAGAGACTACCTCCCAAGCAATTCCCCCATCCACTTCCATTAGCTCTTCTTCCGTAAGAGCTGCAAAGTTCTGTTCCATTTTGTCAAAGTTTGTCATTTGTTTTCTCCTTTATTTTTATATTTGTGATTTCTAACCTTTAAACCATTTTAAAAGCCAAATTGGATAAATAACTGAAATAATCATTCCTAATCTCCTTCCTCTTCTTCTCACTTGTCTATTCGAGAAATAATTTTAAAATAAACAGCTAAATCAAATTTATTTTAAAAACCACTTAATTAACCATGGATACATGATTGGCATAAACATGAAGCAATCTCCTTCCTTTTCTTCTCACTTATCTATTCGAGAAATCATTTTAAAATAAACAATTAAATCAAATTTATTTTAAAAACCACTTGATCAACCACGGATAAAGACCTGTCACATACATCAGCAATCCTCCTTTTTTGTTCTCATCTCTTTATTCGTAAACTCATACTCTTCGAAAATCTCTTCAAACCACGTCAGCTTCACCTTGCCGTACTCAAGTACAGCCTGCAGCTAGCTTCCTAGTTTGCTCTTTGATTTTCATTGAGTATCAACTATAAAATTTCAAAATCTTATAGTAAAATGAACCTAAAACAGTACATAATGTGGTATAATCTTCTTATGGCATATTCAATA
>NZ_JWAJ01000141.1 GCF_001068775.1 Streptococcus pseudopneumoniae | reverse complement strand
TATTGAATATGCCATAAGAAGATTATACCACATTATGTACTGTTTTAGGTTCAATTGACTATACAAGGAATTTGGTGATTCTTCTTGACGATAGAAGTCTCAGCGACCATCATTTTAGAGCAATGATAGCACCTAAAACGGCGCTTTTTAAGAAGAATTCTAGTAGGCATACCAGTCGTTTCAAGGTAAGGAACCTTAGACGGTTTTTGAAAGTCATATTTCTTCATTGGACTTCCGCAATCAGGACAAGATGGTGCCTCATAATCTAGTTTAGCGATGATTTCTTTGTGGGTATCCATATTGATGATGTCTATAATCTGGATATTAGGGTCTTTAATATCGAGTAGTTTTGTGATAAAATGTAATTGTTCCATATGTTTCTTTCTAATGATGGTTTGGTTGCTTTTCATTATAGATCTTATGGGACTTTTTTTCTACAACAAAATAGGCTCCATAATATCTATAGGGGATTTACCCACTACAAATATTATAGAGCCTTTTTTTGTTTTGATACCCATTTTGGTAACCAAAATGATTTTTATGTAAAATCTTTGTACAATATCATCGGTTTAATTTCTTATTTTATAAAAGTTGAATACTATTGCATATACTTATTAAGCCTGTCTTTCTTTTCCCAATCGCAAACAAAAAATGTACAGTAAAAATTTTGTTGCTAGCCTTAAAATTACAGGCTAGGAAGATTTTTACTCGCTTTGATAAGTATGATAAATCTAACTGATATAACCACAGTTATCGTCTTTAATATCAAGATAGTTCTGGGCCTAATTTTTTTATAGGATTGGCTATTAGTAAGAAATATGGTATAATATAGGGTAAGGCCTTCTTAATAAATAGTGAAAGAGTATAAAATGAAAAAAATTGTCATTAACGGTGGGAGACCATTGAAAGGTGAAATTACGATTAGTGGCGCTAAAAATAGTGTCGTTGCCTTGATTCCTGCCATTATTTTATCAGATGATGTTGTGATTTTGGATTGTGTTCCGGACATATCTGATGTAGCTAGTCTTATTGAGATTATGGAAATCATGGGAGCTAGTGTCAAGCGTTATGACGATGTTCTTGAGATTGATCCTCGTGGTGTTCAAAATAAACCAATGCCTTATGGTAAAATTAATAGCTTGCGTGCGTCTTATTATTTCTATGGTAGTCTTTTAGGACGTTTTGGTGAAGCAACTGTAGGTTTGCCTGGAGGGTGTGACCTAGGACCACGTCCGATTGATTTGCACTTAAAAGCATTTGAAGCTATGGGGGCTAAGACAACCTACGAGGGAGATAATATGAATCTCTCAACCCAAGGATCAAGTCTACATGGTGCGCATATCTATATGGATACTGTTAGTGTTGGTGCAACTATTAATACAATGCTAGCAGCAGTAAAAGCTAAAGGTCGAACAGTTATTGAAAATGCTGCTCGCGAACCTGAAATCATTGATGTGGCTACATTATTAAACAATATGGGAGCTCACATTCGTGGCGCGGGTACAGATATGATTACAATTGATGGTGTGGATAGCTTGGACGGGACACGCCACCAAGTCATCCCTGACCGTATCGAAGCAGGTACATATATTTCAATGGCAGCTGCAGTAGGTCATGGGATTCGAATTAATAATGTACTTTATGAGCATTTAGAAGGATTTATTGCTAAACTTGAAGAAATGGGAGTTCACATGACTGTTTCTGAAGACAGTATTTTCGTCGAAGAGCAAACAAATCTAAAGGCTGTTAATATTAAGACAGCTCCTTATCCAGGTTTCGCAACAGATCTTCAACAGCCTATTACTCCTTTGCTATTAAAAGCAGAAGGTCGTGGCACATTGATCGATACAATCTATGAAAAACGTGTCAACCATGTTTTTGAATTAGCCAAAATGAATGCAGATATTTCAATAACAAACGACCACATACTTTATAAGGGTGGAAATCCTTTGCAGGGTGCAAAAGTTAAGGCAACAGACCTACGTGCTGGAGCTGCCTTAGTTATTGCTGGCTTGCTGGCTGAAGGAAAAACAGAGATTACCAATGTTGAATTCATCCTTCGAGGCTACTCGAATATTATCGAAAAATTGCGTAATCTTGGAGCAGATATTGAGCTAATCGAAGATTAGCAATTTGAGGATTGCAATGAATATCTGGACTAAATTAGCAAAATTTTCTTTCTATGAGACGGAACGTTTATATTTCCGTCCCTTCTTTTTTACGGATGTAGATGATTTTCATCAACTTGCATCAGATCCTGAAAATCTTCAATTTATCTTTCCTGCACAAGCAAGTATTGAAGAAAGTCAGTATGCTCTTGCCAATTATTTTATGAAATCACCTTTGGGGATTTGGGCTATTTGTGATAAAAAAGAGCAAAGAATGATTGGAGCTATCAAGTTTGAAAAGCTTGATGAAATTAAGAAAGAAGCAGAAATTGGCTATTTTTTAAAGAAAAACTATTGGTCTCAGGGGTATATGACTGAAGCAGTTACCAAATTACGAGATTTATCCATGAACGAGTTTGCATTGAAGCAACTTTCTATTGTGACACATCTAGAAAATGTTGCTAGTCAGAAAGTAGCAGAAAAATCAGATTTTGTTCTTTATCGTCGTTTTAAAGGTAGCGATCGTTATACCCGAAAGATGCGGGATTATCTAGAATTCCGTTATACAAAAGGAAATCTAAATGAGTAAACACCAAGAAATATTAGCCTACTTGGAAGAATTACCAGTTGGGAAGCGTGTCAGTGTTCGTAGTATTTCAAATAGGCTGGGAGTAAGTGATGGTACTGCATATCGGGCTATCAAAGAAGCTGAAAATAGGGGACTTGTTGAAACACGTCCTCGAAGTGGAACAGTACGTGTAAAGTCAAAAAAAGTAGCTATTGAGAAATTAACGTTTGCAGAAATTGCAGAAGTTACAGGCTCGGAAGTTTTAGCTGGTCAAGCTGGATTGGATAGAGAATTTAGTAAATTCTCCATTGGAGCGATGACTGAAAAGAATATTCTTTCTTATCTTCATGATGGCGGCTTACTTATCGTAGGAGATCGAACACGTATTCAGTTATTAGCACTTGAAAATGAAAATGCTGTCTTGGTAACAGGTGGATTTGAAGTTCATGAAGATGTTTTGAACCATGCTAATAAAAAAAATATTCCAGTATTACGCAGTAAGCATGATACATTTACAATTGCGACTATGATCAACAGAGCTTTGTCCAACGTTCAGATCAAGACAGATATTTTGACGGTTGAAAAAATCTATCGTACCAGTCATGAGTATGGTTTTCTACAGGAAACAGATACTGTCAAAGATTATCTAGACTTGGTTCGTAAGAATAGAACAAGCCGTTTCCCTGTCATCAATCAACATCAGGTTGTTGTTGGTGTAGTTACTATGCGTGATGCTGGAGATAAATCACCTGGTACAACGATAGATAAGGTCATGACAAGGACAGTCTATATGACTGGTTTAGCGACGAATATTGCTAACGTTAGCCAGAGAATGATTGCTGAAGACTTTGAAATGGTACCTGTTGTGAGAAGCAATCAAACCTTACTTGGTGTCATTACTAGACGGGATGTTATGGAAAAGATGAGTCGCTCTCAAGTTTCAGCTTTACCAACATTTTCAGAACAGGTTGGTCAGAAGTTATCTTACCACCATGACGAAGTTGTCATCACGGTTGAACCATTTATGTTGGAAAAAAATGGAGTCCTTGCAAATGGAGTTCTTTCAGAAATATTGACCCATATGACGCAAGATCTGGTTGTGAATAGCGGACGTAACCTTATCATTGAACAAATGTTGATTTATTTCTTACAAGCTGTTCAAATTGATGATACCTTGCGAATTCAGGCTAGAATTATTCATCATACGAGAAGGTCAGCTATTATTGACTATGACATTTATATCAATCATCAAATCGTATCAAAAGCAAATGTTACTGTAAAAATTAATTAAAACTAGGAGAAAACATGATTACATTAAAATCAGCTAGAGAAATCGAAGCAATGGATAAAGCTGGCGATTTTCTTGCCAGTATTCACATCGGTTTGCGTGACATCATCAAACCAGGTGTAGATATGTGGGAAGTAGAAGAATATGTGCGTCGTCGTTGTAAAGAAGAAAATTTCCTTCCACTACAAATCGGTGTTGATGGGGCAATGATGGATTATCCTTATGCCACTTGCTGTTCACTCAATGACGAAGTAGCCCATGCTTTTCCACGCCACTATATTTTGAAGGAAGGCGATTTGCTGAAGGTTGATATGGTTCTTGGTGGGCCAATCGCTAAGTCTGACCTCAATGTTTCTAAACTCAACTTTAACAACGTTGAGCAGATGAAAAAATATACTCAAAACTTTACGGGCGGCTTGGCAGATTCTTGTTGGGCATACGCTGTTGGAAAACCGTCAGAAGAAGTTAAAAACTTAATGGACGTGACCAAGGAAGCTATGTACATTGGTATTGAAAAAGCTGTTGTAGGAAACCGTATTGGAGATATTGGAGCTGCTATTCAGGAATATGCTGAAAGTCGTGGTTACGGCGTTGTTCGTGATCTTGTAGGCCACGGTGTTGGTCCAACTATGCATGAAGAACCAATGGTTCCTAACTATGGTATCGCAGGTCGCGGTCTCCGCCTTCGTGAAGGCATGGTTTTGACAATCGAACCTATGATCAATACAGGTGATTGGGAAATCGATACAGATATGAAAACAGGTTGGGCACATAAAACAATCGATGGTGGACTATCATGTCAGTACGAGCATCAGTTTGTTATTACTAAAGATGGGCCTGTAATCTTGACAAGTCAAGGTGAAGAGGGAACTTATTAATCAAAAAAGGAGCTCAGCTCCTTTTTTGATTCTTTCAAGTTGAAAATTAATTTGCGTAGCGGATTTCTTACAAACGTTTTCTTTTATAGTAAAATAATAGATAATTATATGAAAGAAGGTTCTTAATTGGAAAGTATTTTATTTTTTATTTCAGTCTTTATAGCTGGGGTCTTGTCATTCTTTTCTCCCTGTATCTTTCCCTTGTTACCAGTCTACGCAGGTATTCTGCTAGATGATCAAGAGAAGTCAAAGACATTTCGTTTTTGGGGTAAAGATGTTGCCTGGTCAGGATTGATTCGGACACTCTGTTTCATTGCGGGTATCTCTCTCATCTTCTTTATTCTTGGATTTGGAGCAGGATTCCTTGGGAATTTACTTTATGCTGACTGGTTCCGTTATGTCATGGGAATCATGATTATTATACTGGGTTTGCATCAGATGGAAATTCTTCACTTACAAAAATTAGAGGTACAAAAAACAGTAACATTTAAGCAAAAACAGTCTAGCAAATATTTGTCGGCCTTTTTACTGGGTATCAGCTTCAGCTTTGGCTGGACTCCATGTATAGGCCCAGTTTTAAGTTCTGTTTTAGCATTGGCTGCCTCAGGGGGAAATGGAGCTCTTCAGGGGGCCTTATTAACCCTCATTTACACTCTCGGAATGGCGCTTCCATTTTTAGTTCTGGCCTTGGCATCAGGTCTTGTCATGCCTTATTTTAGTAGAATCAAATCCCACATACTTTTATTGAAGAAAATTGGTGGTTTATTGATTATTCTCATGGGAATTTTATTAATGTTGGGACAGTTAAATGTCTTATCTGGAATATTAGGATAAAAGGAGTTATCTATGAAAAAAATTATCTATTTTGGGCTTAGTTTCTTGTCTCTCTTTCTTCTGATTGCTTGTGGCAAGGAAGAGAAAAAATCAAGTCAAGAAAATCAAACGACTCAGACACAGCAGCAAGCAACTGTGAAGCAAGTGGCTGTAGGAGCAGAAGCACCTGATTTTACGCTTCAATCAATGGATGGAAAAGAAGTGAAATTATCTGATTTTAAAGGTAAAAAAGTTTATCTTAAATTTTGGGCATCTTGGTGTGGACCATGTAAGAAGAGTATGCCAGAATTGATGGAGCTTGCTGCTAAGGAAGATCGTGATTTCGAAATTTTATCTGTCATTGCTCCAGGGCTTCAAGGTGAAAAAACGATAGACCAATTTCCAAAGTGGTTTGAAGAACAAGGTTATAAAGACATCCCAGTTTTATATGATACAAAAGGAGCTGTTTTTCAAGATTATCAAATTCGAAGCATCCCTACAGAGTATCTAATTGATTCACAGGGTAAAATTGCTAAGATTCAATTAGGTGCGATTAGTAACGCAGATGCAGAAGCGGCTTTTGCTCAAATGAAATAAAGTAACGAAATATAAAAATGTCTAGACAAATCGTCTAGACATTTTTTCTAACATAAATTAGTTTTTTGAAGCTGCTTGGAATTCAGGTTTTTTCCAAGCTTCATCAATAATAGCTTGCAATTCTTTTGCTGAAGCTTGCATTTTTTGAGTTTCAGCATCGTTCAATGGGATGTTAACTGGACGAACGATACCATGTGCACCAACGATAGCTGGTTGACCGATAAAGACGTTTTCAACTCCGTATTGACCTTCTTGGAATACTGAAAGTGGAAGAACTGCATTTTCATCATCAAGGATAGCTTTTGTGATACGAGCAAGGGCTACTGCGATACCGTAGTATGTTGCACCTTTTTTGTTGATAATTGAGTAAGCAGCGTCACGAACTGAGATGAAGAGTTCTACAAGGTCCGCTTCATCCAAGTCACGGTTAGCTTGCAACCATTGTTCCAATTTTACACCGGCAACGTTAGCGTGTGACCAAACGGCAAACTCAGAGTCACCGTGTTCACCCATGATGTAGGCGTGAACTGAACGAGCATCAACGCCGATTTTTTCAGCAAGTGCTTGACGGAAACGAGCTGAGTCAAGTGAAGTACCTGAACCGATAACACGTTCTTTAGGGAATCCTGAGAATTTCCAAGTTGAGTAAGTCAAAACGTCAACTGGGTTAGCAGCAACAAGGAAGATACCGTCGAAACCAGAAGCAACAACTTGTTCAACGATTGATTTGTTGATAGCAAGGTTTTTACCAACAAGGTCAAGACGAGTTTCACCTGGTTTTTGTGGAGCACCAGCAGTGATAACTACAAGGTCAGCATCCGCACAATCTTCATACTTAGCTGCATAAATTTTCTTAGGTGAAGTAAAAGCAAGCGCGTGGCTAAGGTCTTCAGCATCACCAACAGCTTTTTCAAACAATTGAGGAATTTCAATGATACCGAGTTCTTGTGCAATTCCTTGGTTAACAAGAGCAAAAGCGTATGATGATCCTACGGCACCGTCACCGACAAGGATAACTTTTTTGTGTTGTTTAGTTAATGTCATTTGTCTAAACATCTCCTTCATTTTTTAAGGGCTTCCCCCGTTTAGTTCAATTCTATCACTTTTAAATAGCTTTGTCACGGATATAACATCCACTTGCTCATGTAAACGTTTTAGTCGGATTGGAAGACTGAAATCTAGGTCAAACTATGGTATAATATATCTAGTTACTAATAGTGAAATGAGGCATTTGTTAATGCAAGATAAAAATTTAGTGAATGTCAATCTGACAAAGGAGATGAAGACCAGCTTTATCGACTACGCCATGAGTGTTATCGTATCGCGGGCCCTTCCTGATGTTCGAGATGGGTTGAAACCAGTTCATCGTCGTATTTTATACGGTATGAACGAATTGGGTGTGACACCAGATAAACCTCATAAGAAATCTGCCCGTATTACAGGGGATGTCATGGGTAAATACCACCCGCACGGTGACTCATCTATCTACGAAGCTATGGTTCGTATGGCGCAATGGTGGAGTTACCGTTACATGCTTGTAGATGGGCATGGGAACTTTGGTTCCATGGATGGTGATGGTGCCGCAGCTCAGCGTTATACTGAAGCGCGTATGAGCAAGATTGCACTTGAGATGCTTCGTGATATCAATAAAAATACCGTTGATTTTGTTGATAACTATGATGCCAATGAACGTGAACCTGTTGTTTTACCAGCTCGTTTCCCAAATCTTTTGGTCAATGGTGCTACAGGTATTGCCGTTGGTATGGCGACCAATATTCCGCCACATAACTTGGGTGAAACCATTGATGCTGTTAAGTTAGTGATGGATAATCCAGAAGTCACAACCAAGGAATTAATGGAAGTTCTTCCTGGTCCAGATTTTCCAACTGGTGCCCTTGTTATGGGGAAATCAGGTATTCATAAGGCCTACGAAACTGGTAAGGGTTCGATTATTCTTCGTTCCCGTACAGAAATCGAGGAAACAAAAACTGGTCGCGAACGTATCGTTGTAACAGAATTTCCATACATGGTTAATAAGACCAAAGTCCATGAACATATTGTGCGTTTAGTTCAAGAAAAACGTATCGAAGGTATTACAGCTGTTCGTGACGAATCTAACCGTGAGGGTGTTCGCTTTGTTATCGAAGTGAAGCGTGATGCCTCTGCCAATGTTATCTTGAACAACTTGTTCAAAATGACTCAAATGCAAACTAGCTTTGGATTTAACATGCTGGCTATCCAGAATGGTGTACCAAAGATTCTTTCTCTTCGTCAAATCTTGGATGCCTATATTGAGCACCAAAAAGAAGTAGTGACTCGTCGTACTCAATTTGACAAAGAGAAAGCTGAAGCGCGTGCACACATCTTAGAAGGTTTGTTAATTGCTCTGGACCATATTGATGAAGTTATTCGTATCATTCGTGCCAGTGAAACGGATGCAGAAGCCCAAGCTGAATTGATAAGCAAGTTTAAGTTATCTGAACGTCAAAGTCAAGCAATTCTCGATATGCGTCTTCGTCGTTTGACAGGTTTGGAACGTGACAAGATTCAGTCAGAATATGATGAACTTATTGCTTTGATTGCTGACTTGGCAGACATTCTTGCAAAACCAGAACGCGTAGCGCAAATCATCAAGGAAGAATTGGATGAGGTCAAACGTAAGTTTGGCGATCCACGTCGTACTGAGTTGATGGTTGGTGAAGTCTTGACACTTGAAGATGAAGACTTGATTGAAGAATCTGATGTTCTCATCACTCTATCAAACAAAGGCTACATCAAACGTTTGGACCAAGACGAATTTACAGCTCAAAAACGAGGTGGACGTGGCGTTCAAGGAACTGGAGTCAAGGATGATGATTTTGTCCGTGAGTTGGTTTCGACCAGCACTCATGATCATTTGCTCTTCTTTACCAATAAAGGACGTGTCTATCGTCTTAAGGGATATGAAATTCCAGAATATGGTCGCACTGCTAAGGGCTTGCCAGTTGTCAATCTTCTGAAACTAGACGAAGGGGAAAGCATTCAAACTATTATCAATGTTGAATCAGAACGTAGTGATGATGCCTATCTCTTCTTTACAACTCGCGCAGGTATTGTCAAAAGAACCAGTGTCAAAGAATTTGCCAACATTCGTCAAAATGGTCTCAAAGCCTTGAATCTGAAAGACGAGGATGAGTTGATTAATGTCTTACTAACTGAAAAAGACACAGATATCATCATCGGAACCAGATTAGGTTATGCAGTTCGTTTCAATCAGTCTTCAGTTCGTAGCATGAGTCGTATTGCCACTGGTGTTAAAGGGGTAAACCTTCGTGAAGGTGATGCAGTAGTGGGAGCGAGAGTGATCACTGACCAAGATGAAGTCCTTATCATAACTGAAAAAGGATACGGTAAGCGTACAGTTGCGACTGAATACCCAACAAAAGGTCGTGCCGGTAAGGGAATGAAAACAGCCAATGTTACCGAGAAAAATGGTCCTCTGGCTGGTCTCTTAACAGTAAAAGGGGACGAAGATCTGATGATTATCACTGACACAGGTGTTATGATTCGAACCAATGTTGCCAATATTTCACAAACGGGACGTTCAACTATGGGAGTAAAAGTGATGCGTCTAGATCAGGATGCTAAGATTGTGACTTTTACAAGTGTTGCAGCAGCAGAAAAAGAAGAAGTTGGGGCAGAACAGGAAACAGAAAGTGAAGCATAATGTCTCAAAAAAAGAATCAAAGTAAAAAAAATAAACGTAAGAATCTACTGATTAACATACTGGCAGGATTCCTAATCTTGTTATCTATCGCTTTAATCTTCAATGCCAATATTCGTGATATGTTCATGATTTGGAACACTAATAAGTATCAGGTCAGTCAAGTAACTAAGGAAGAGATTGAGGAGAATAAAGAAACAGAAGGAAATTTCGATTTTGATTCTGTAAAATCACTTTCCTCGGAGGCAGTCCTATCAGCTCAGTGGAATTCTCAGCAACTTCCGGTTATTGGAGGTATTGCCATTCCAGAGCTTGAAATGAATCTGCCAATATTTAAGGGACTCGATAATGTTAACCTCTTTTATGGTGCTGGGACAATGAAAGCCAATCAGGTAATGGGGGAAGGAAATTATTCTCTAGCAAGTCACCGTATCTTTGCAGGTGAAAATGCAGATAAGAAATTATTCTCTCCTCTTGCTCGCGCTGAGAAAGGGATGAAAATTTATCTCACTGATAAAGAGAAAGTCTATACATACGAGATTGAAGAAGTTAAAATTGTAACTCCTGATCGCGTAGACGTAATTGACGAACGTGATGGGATTAAAGAGATTACCTTGGTAACCTGTGAAGATGCTAATGCAGTTGAGAGAATTATCGTTAAAGGGAATTTGACGGAGATAAAATCTTATGCAGAAACTCCATCAGATATCTTAGAAGCCTTTAATAAACCCTATAAACAATTTTATGAATAGTAGAAGAGGTTGGGACAAAAGAGCCCGACCTCATTTTTTATTAGCAATCAAACTTTGACGCGGTAGCTGATTGAATTTTTTGTTCGTCTTTTAGACTCCAAAAAGCTCCTAATCATCCTCGCGGGGCTGGGACTACGAA
>NZ_JWAJ01000140.1 GCF_001068775.1 Streptococcus pseudopneumoniae | reverse complement strand
CAGTTGGTAGTAGCGCATGACTGTTAATCATGATGTCGTAGGTTCGAGTCCTACTGGCGGAGTATGTAGACGTTCTGAGGGACGTCTTTTTTTATCTTTCAGGGGTCATCTTGATCCTTTTTAATTTTGCTCTTTATTAATATTTAATATCTTTTATAAGTTTGTTAGATTTGAGTGTTTTATAGTAGATTGAATCTAGAACAGTACATTACAACTGCTAAAAATATTTCTAGAAATTAGTTTGACTTTCCTAATCTCTCTGTTCATATCTTATTTCAATCCACTATATTTAATGTCATGCGCATTGGAAATAGATTTCCAATTAGAAAATTCTTTCCCACAATCAAAAGTTATAGACCTAAAAAGGTGGCTAGGGACTTGAGACAACCATTGATTAATAGAAGCCTCAATATCACTTGCTCTCCGTCCATTGGTTTTCAGTGCGATGATGGTTTTGAGCAGCGTTCTACTAAGGTAATAACTTCATTTTTGTGTTTTTCTCCCATAATTGTATCCCCTTGTAGATGACCGAATTCCGTCTTAAAATCAGGATAACTGTCTGCTCTCTCACGTAAATCTCTACGAAACGCTTGTTTTCCTTGTTTTTCGCTATGATTATTTGGTTTTCTGGAGGTCCTCTTTCTTAAAAATACCGCGGTCTGCTAGTCGATAGAGAGTTCTCATAGGACAAGAAATCCTATCTGGATGAGCTCCCTTAATGACATCAAGGCTCCAGATTAGATTTAAATGAGTTTGAATAAAGTCTTTTTCTGCTTGCGAAAGACTTGTTTTATTCCTGCCACTGCGATTCTTATTGACTTTATATCGCTTATAGTAATCATAAGCGGAGTGCCCCTCTTTCAGATAGTTGATGCCATTGTAGATTGTCTGTTTTGATCTTCCTAGTGAGTTCGCAATATCTGAAACTTTTATGTTTTCTTGAGAGTAAGACTTTATCATTACGAGTTCGTTTGTGGTAATATGTGTATAGGTCATTTATGTTAGTTCCTTTCAGACAAATGTGGTAGTTTATCTGAGCCTAACAAATATGTTTTTTTCTGTCTAGCTTAATTTTACAAATTGGGATTATAAAGTATACTAGCATAATTCCTACAGTATTTTTTTTCATTACAGAAATTTTAGATCTTTTTTGAAATGTAGTATTGTGCACCTGATCTGTTAGTTTTCTTTATCTGTTATTTATTTGAATATTCATTATAGTACATGATGGAAGTATCTTCCCTGGTTCTTCTATTTTTTTGTTATACTCATTTTATCAATAGAAATGGAGTCAAATAAAATGATTGAACAGATTTATGAACAATATCTTGATTTTTATGATGTTATTGAAAAGGAATATAGTTATTTAGTAGATAATGATTTAGAATGGGAAGTTTTTCATCTTCGATTTTTACTCTATTATTTAGTTCGGTACAAGTTTGATATTATGAATCCTTTATTTTCTTACCACTATAGAGCTTGCTACCGTTTGTATATTGAACAGTTATTGATGTCAAATGATTATGTTGTAGGATAATCTGTAATTACTGTTATTTCCGAACAATTTTATACTTTTATATTGTCATGATAAAAATTTACAATATTTTTTCAATATGAATTTTTCAATGTTCACTAAATTCCTAATGTTTCTGGTCTTTTGTCTTGAAAAAATTGAGAATCTTTATTATAATAAATTGTAAGATATAATTGCAGGTGAGATTCCTGCCATGTATGTGAGAAAGGAAGAGCCTGAGGGCTCAGACAAGATTATGACTTCAGTTGTTGTTGTAGGTACCCAGTGGGGTGATGAAGGTAAAGGGAAGATTACAGACTTCCTTTCAGCTAATGCAGAAGTGATTGCGCGTTACCAAGGTGGTGATAATGCTGGTCACACAATTGTGATTGATGGAAAGAAATTTAAGTTGCACTTGATTCCTTCTGGAATTTTCTTCCCTGAAAAAATTTCTGTCATTGGGAATGGGATGGTTGTAAATCCTAAGTCACTTGTAAAAGAGTTGAGCTATCTTCATGATGAAGGTGTTACAACAGATAATCTACGTATTTCTGATCGTGCGCATGTTATTTTGCCGTACCACATCGAGTTAGACCGTCTGCAAGAAGAAGCTAAGGGTGAAAATAAGATTGGTACTACTATCAAGGGTATCGGACCAGCTTATATGGATAAGGCTGCTCGTGTGGGGATTCGTATCGCTGATCTTTTGGATAAAGATATTTTCCGTGAGCGATTAGAACGTAACCTTGCTGAGAAGAATCGTTTGTTTGAAAAATTGTACGATAGTAACCCTATTTCAATTGATGATATTTTTGAAGAATATTATGAGTATGGTCAACAAATTAAGCAATATGTCACAGATACTTCGGTTATTTTAAATGATGCGCTTGATAATGGCAAACGTGTTCTATTTGAAGGTGCCCAAGGTGTCATGCTAGATATTGACCAAGGTACTTATCCATTTGTTACGTCATCAAACCCTGTTGCGGGTGGTGTGACGATCGGTTCAGGTGTTGGTCCAAGCAAGATTGACAAGGTTGTAGGTGTATGTAAAGCTTACACAAGTCGCGTTGGTGATGGTCCTTTCCCAACTGAGTTGTTTGATGAAGTTGGAGAGCGTATCCGTGAAATTGGTCATGAATATGGGACAACAACTGGTCGTCCACGTCGTGTAGGTTGGTTTGACTCAGTTGTGATGCGTCATAGCCGTCGTGTTTCTGGTATCACTAACCTTTCATTGAACTCTATCGATGTTTTGAGTGGATTGGATACAGTGAAAATCTGTGTGGCTTATGATCTTGATGGTCAACGCATTGACTACTATCCAGCTAGTCTTGAACAATTGAAACGTTGCAAGCCTATCTATGAAGAGTTACCAGGTTGGTCAGAAGATATTACTGGAGTTCGTAATTTGGAAGATCTTCCTGAGAATGCGCGTAACTATGTTCGTCGTGTTAGCGAATTGGTTGGCGTTCGTATCTCTACTTTCTCAGTAGGTCCTGGTCGTGAACAAACAAATATTTTAGAAAGTGTTTGGTCATAAGAGATTTTTTAAGATTTGTTTAAGATAGTTCAGCTATACTATAGACAGTTACAAGAAGTCCTCCTAACTTGTTGTAACAAATATCCTAAACTTTTCTTTTTCATAATAATCTCCCTATAAAGTCACCGCATTCGGTGGCTTTTTTTATGTAGTGAAACATGGTATAATGATAAAATTGATGATAGTCAGTGAAAATTAAAGAGTAAACTAGTAAATTAGTTATGAATTGATAAAAATATTATTTTGAAGTTGCAGATGTTAGTATTACCTTAATGCTAAGGGACCTCTGATATATTTGGAAGAGATTTTAAAAGATAATAAGCAGGAAAAGAGAGAAGTTATGGATTATACAGTTGAAGAAAAAGAAGCATTTATGAGAGAGGCCTTAAATGAGGCGAAGATTGCTCTTGAACACGATGAAATTCCAATTGGTTGTGTGATTGTCAAGGACGGAAAAATCATTGGCCGTGGGCACAATGCGCGTGAGGAGTTGCAACGTGCGGTTATGCATGCGGAGATTATGGCCATAGAGAATGCTAATGTAAGGGAAGAGAGCTGGCGTTTGTTGGATTGCACACTTTTTGTGACTATAGAGCCCTGCGTTATGTGTAGTGGGGCGATTGGGTTAGCTCGCATCCCAAAGGTGGTCTATGGAGCTAAAAACCAGAAATTTGGCGCCGCTGGCAGCCTCTACGATATCTTAACAGATGAGCGCCTAAATCATCGTGTAGAGGTTGAAACAGGGATTTTAGAGAGTGAATGTGCAGGCATTATGCAGGAATTTTTCAGAAATCGACGGAAAAAATAATTTCTCTTTTAAAATCTTGAGGAATGTGGTATAATAACTAATGGAGCAACAGTTCTGCGTGAAGCGGGTCAGGGGAGGAATCCAGCAGCCCTAAGCGATGTGAATTGTGTGCTCTTTTTTTGTGCTTTAAAGAAAATAGTTTAAGTATGGCGAAATAGGAATGAGTTTGTTAATAAAAGGGAAAATAAGGGACATTTGAAAAATCTTTAAATTTTTTTGGTATGATTTTATTGTTTGCTTTTTGATAGGACACTTTTCTTTATTTTATATAGAAGATTTTTCGTGCTTTTTTCGAATAAATAAGATAAAATAGCCTAGAATAAATGATAATAGAAAAGAGAAGATTATGAAAATTCGTGGTTTTGAACTAGTTTCTAGTTTTACAGATGAAAATTTGCTACCAAAGCGTGAGACAGCGCATGCGGCTGGTTATGATTTAAAGGTTGCGGAGCGTACAGTCATTGCTCCAGGAGAAATCGTCCTCGTCCCAACTGGGGTCAAGGCTTATATGCAACCGACTGAGGTTCTCTACCTCTATGATCGTTCTTCAAATCCTCGTAAAAAGGGCTTGGTTTTAATTAACTCAGTTGGGGTTATTGATGGGGATTATTATGGAAATCCTGGAAATGAAGGACATATCTTTGCACAGATGAAGAACATTACTGATCAAGAAGTGATTCTTGAAGTTGGGGAACGCGTGGTTCAGGCTGTCTTTGCTCCATTTTTGATTGCGGATGGCGATGCGGCAGATGGTGTTCGGACTGGTGGATTTGGATCAACTGGGCACTAAGATGAAGATTATCTTTGTACGTCACGGGGAGCCAGATTATAGTATGCTTGATAAACTTGAAAATCCGCAACTATATAGTGGTTTTGGTCGTGATTTAGCACCATTGACAGGAAAAGGTCGCAGTCTGGCAAAAGAAGTTGCTAAAACTGCATGTTTTGGAAAGGCAGAGATTATTATTTCCTCGTCTGTGACGAGGGCTTTAGAAACAGCCCATTATATAGCAGTTGAAACAGGATTGGACTTATTTGTAGAGCCGTTTTTTCATGAGTGGCGTCCAGACTTAGATGGCACTAACTCTGATTTAACTAGTGTATTGGTAGCTCATGAATATTATCTAAAACATCAAGGAGGTTTATCTGAAGATTCTCCTTATCGCTATGAAACTGATCTAGAGATGCGTCATCGTTTTTTAAAAGCTTTGGAAAAATATAAAAATTATAAAACTATTATCATTGTAACTCACGGAATGCTCATGCGCCAATTTGTACCAGACGAGAAGATTGATTTTTGCCAAGTGATTGAATGTGAGATAGAGATATAGAAAGAGGTTTATTATCTCAAAGAAAAAGGCGACATTTGTGTGTCAAAATTGTGAATATAATTCCCCCAAGTATTTAGGGCGCTGTCCAAACTGTAGGTCTTGGTCTTCTTTTGTTGAGGAGGTTGAGGTTGCAGAGGTCAAGAATGTGCGTGTGTCCTTGACGGGGGAGAAAAGACAGAAAGAAGAAATTTGCGACCGGCTTGCTGCTTGTATCTTCTCGTATCTTTGAGAAGCGTCGGGCTTCTTGCTTTACTAATCCAGATTTAGAGGAAAACGGTGCTAAAAGCATAGAGTTTATAGGGGTAGATGGCAATGGCTGTGTTAAGGCTTCCGTTTTGGCAGCTACCAAGGAGAATTAATAGTTTTATGGGGATCTTAATATGAAAATTATTTTTATCCGTCACGGGGAGCCAAATTACCGTGAGTTAGAGGAGCGTTCCTATACTGGATTCGGGATAGATTTGGCACCCTTATCTGAGAAAGGAAGACAACAAGCTCAGGAACTTTGCAAAAATCCTTTGTTTGGCTCAGCTGATATCTTGGTGTCTTCTGCAGTGACGCGAGCTTTAGAAACGGCTTTTTATGTATCCTGTGCTACTGGCCTTCCTTTGAGAGTGGAGCCATTATTGCATGAATGGCAGGTTTATGAAACAGGTATAGAGAACTTTGAAACAGCTAGATGTCTGTTTTTAGAAAACAAGGGGGAGTTGCTCCCAAATTCTCCTGTTCAATATGAGACAGCTGTAGAGATGAAGTCTCGTTTTCTAGAATGCATGGCTAAGTATCGGGAACATCAAACTGTGGTAGTTGTAGCCCATCGCATGCTCATGCGCCAATTTGTACCAGATGAGAAGATTGATTTTTGCCAAGTGATTGAGTGTGAGATAGAGATTTAGAAAGAGGTTTATTATCGCAAAGAAAAAGGCGACATTTGTGTGTCAAAATTGTGAATATAATTCACCCAAGTATCTAGGACGGTGTCCAAACTGTGGGTCTTGGTCTTCTTTTGTTGAGGAAGTTGAGGTTGCAGAGGTCAAGAATGCGCGTGTGTCCTTGACAGGGGAGAAAACCAAGCCTATGAAACTGGCTGAAGTGACCTCCATCAATGTCAATCGAACAAAGACCGAAATGGAGGAGTTCAATCGTGTGCTTGGAGGCGGTGTGGTACCAGGGAGTCTCGTCCTAATTGGTGGAGATCCAGGTATTGGGAAATCAACCCTGCTCTTACAAGTCTCAACCCAGCTGTCTCAAGTAGGGACAGTTCTCTATGTCAGTGGGGAGGAGTCTGCTCAGCAAATCAAACTCCGTGCAGAGCGTTTAGGTGATATTGATAGTGAGTTTTATCTCTATGCAGAGACCAATATGCAGAGCGTACGGGCAGAAATAGAGAGAATTCAGCCAGATTTTCTCATCATCGACTCTATCCAGACTATCATGTCTCCTGAGATTTCTGGAGTTCAAGGTTCTGTGTCTCAGGTGCGTGAGGTGACTGCAGAACTCATGCAGCTGGCCAAAACCAATAACATTGCCATCTTTATTGTGGGGCATGTGACTAAGGAAGGAACCTTGGCGGGTCCTCGTATGTTGGAGCATATGGTGGATACGGTGCTTTACTTTGAAGGGGAGCGTCACCATACTTTTCGTATTCTGAGAGCGGTCAAAAATCGTTTTGGTTCCACTAATGAGATTGGGATTTTTGAGATGCAGTCAGGTGGCTTGGTTGAGGTGCTCAATCCTAGTCAAGTTTTCCTAGAAGAACGTTTAGATGGAGCAACTGGTTCGTCCATCGTGGTGACTATGGAAGGGACGCGTCCGATTTTAGCAGAGGTACAGGCCTTGGTGACACCGACTATGTTTGGAAATGCCAAGAGGACTACAACAGGCCTTGATTTCAATCGTGCTAGCTTGATTATGGCTGTTTTGGAGAAACGGGCAGGTTTGCTTCTCCAAAATCAGGATGCTTATCTCAAATCTGCTGGTGGTGTCAAATTGGATGAGCCTGCTATTGATTTGGCAGTTGCGGTTGCTATAGCTTCGAGCTATAAGGACAAGCCAACCAATCCTCAGGAATGTTTTGTAGGAGAATTAGGTTTGACTGGAGAAATTCGGCGCGTGAATCGTATTGAGCAACGGATCAATGAAGCTGCTAAACTTGGATTTACAAAAATCTATGTACCTAAGAATTCCTTGACAGGTATTAAGCCACCTAAGGAAATTCAGGTGATTGGAGTGACGACTATCGGAGAAGTCTTGAAAAAAGTATTTGCCTAATAGTCTTACTCAGTTTTAGATTGCAAAACACTTTATAGCCAATATTTATTAAAAACAAGGAGGAATTTCTGATGAAATTTTCTATGGACAGTCAAATGCAATTTCCTTTGGTAGAGTTGTCACTTAATCAAGGAGAAACCGTCTATATCCAGCGTGGCAGCATGGTCTACCATACACCTAATGTAAGTCTAAACACCCAGCTCAATGCTAGCGGTTCTGGTTTGGGGCGTTTTGTCAAAGCCGTAGGGCGTTCGATGGTCTCTGGAGAAAGTACCTTCATTACTCAAGCAGTTGCAGAGTCTGACAACGCCAACCTTGCTCTAGCACCAGATACTCCTGGTCAAGTGATTGCTCTTGAACTAGGTGAAAAGCAGTATCGATTGAATGATGGGGCCTTTCTAGCTCTTGATGGTACAGCCTTCTATACAATGGAACGTCAATCTATTGGAAAAGCTCTGTTCGGAGGTCAAGGTGGTCTTTTCGTAATGACTACCCAAGGTCAGGGAACTCTTTTGGCCAATGCTTTTGGTTCTATTAAGAAAATTGAGCTGCAAAACCAAGAAATAACTATAGACAATGCCCATGTGGTAGCTTGGAGTCAATCTTTAGACTATAATATCCACTTAGAAAATGGCTTCTGGCAGTCTATTGGTACAGGCGAAGGAGTGGTGAATACCTTCCGAGGTACCGGTGAGGTCTATGTACAAAGTCTCAATCTTCAAAGCTTTGCAGGCTCTCTTAACAAGTATATTCAAAAAGGTTCATAATAATAAAAAAACTAGGGCAGAAACTCAAGCTAGAAGCTGGATGTCTCTGTCCTGGTTTTTTAATAGGGAGGTTGACAGCTGACAAATACTCTTAAAAATGATAAGATAGGAGAAATGTTTGATTATCAAATTTTCAAAGGGGAAAATCGTGTCGTATTTTGAACAGTTTATGCAAGCCAACCAGGCTTATGTTGCCCTGCATGGGCAGTTAAATCTGCCAATCAAGCCGAAAACAAGAGTAGCCATTGTGACTTGTATGGACTCACGTCTGCACGTTGCACAAGCTTTGGGGTTAGCTCTGGGAGATGCCCACATTTTACGGAATGCGGGCGGTCGAGTGACAGACGATATGATTCGCTCACTCGTGATTTCTCAGCAACAAATGGGAACAAGAGAGATTGTGGTTCTTCATCATACAGATTGTGGTGCTCAGACATTTCAAAACGAAGAGTTTCAAGAACATTTAAAAGCTGAATTAGGGGTTGATGTCTCGGGTCAAGATTTTCTCCCTTTTCAAGACGTTGAGGAGAGTGTTCGTGAGGATATGCAGTTACTTCGAGAATGCCCATTGATTCCAGATGATGTGGTTATTTCAGGGGCTGTTTATGATGTGGATACAGGTAGTATGAGAGAGGTATACTAACTTTTCATTTGTGAGTTCCTATCTTCCTATGAGATAGAATGTCTAAGTTGTCACATTTCAGCTTGAATATAAGGAATATAAATGAGCACAAGACAAGGGGATAAATGTCCATTCTTGTCTTATTTTTTATTGAAAAATCAAGAAAAAAGCGCTACAATGGTAGTTGGAAAAATTTTGTGAAAAAACACAAGTGATACATAAATACTGGAGGAAATCATGTCTTTTTCTGATTTAAAGCTGTTTGCCCTTTCTTCAAATAGAGAATTGGCAGAGCGTGTGGCGCAAGAGATTGGGATAGAGTTGGGAAAATCGACTGTACGTCAATTTTCAGATGGAGAAATTCAAGTTAATATCGAGGAATCGATCCGTGGGAAACACGTCTTTATCCTACAATCAACTAGCTCACCTGTAAATGACAATCTGCTAGAAATTTTGATTATGGTAGATGCTTTGAAACGCGCCAGTGCAGAATCTGTCAACGTTGTTATGCCTTACTATGGCTATGCACGTCAGGATAGAAAGGCGAGAGCGCGTGAGCCAATCACTTCAAAACTTGTAGCAAATATGCTAGAAGTGGCTGGAGTGGATCGTTTATTGACGATTGACTTGCATGCTGCACAGATTCAGGGATTCTTTGATATTCCTGTCGATCACTTGATGGGTGCTCCTTTAATTGCAGACTACTTTGAGCGTCGTGGCATGGTTGGTTCTGACTATGTGGTTGTCAGTCCAGACCATGGTGGGGTGACTCGTGCTCGTAAATTGGCAGAGTTTTTGAAAACTCCGATTGCCATTATTGATAAACGTCGTAGCGTGGACAAGATGAATACCAGTGAAGTGATGAACATCATTGGTAAGGTAGAAGGCAAGACTTGTATCTTGATTGACGATATGATCGATACAGCTGGAACTATTTGCCATGCGGCGGATGCTCTTGCAGAAGCTGGTGCTGTCGAAGTTTATGCAAGCTGTACGCACCCAGTTCTTTCAGGGCCTGCTATGGATAATATCCAAAAATCAGCTATTAAAAAATTAGTTGTTTTGGATACTATCTACCTACCAGAAGAGCGTTTAATTGATAAGATTGAGCAAATCTCTATCGCTCATCTCTTGGCAGATGCTATTATCCGTATCCATGAAAAACGTCCTCTATCTCCATTATTTAGTATTGAGAAAAAAATCTAACGAATTCGTTAGATCAGACAAAACTCCTAATAAAGTGATAGACCTTGTTGGGAGTTTTCTTAATTAGATCAGAAAAATGTGAAAATTTCACTAATTGTTCGTTTTTTAGTCCATTTTTTTCCTTAATCTTTCGAGAATATTGCTTGTTTTTTAAGAATATAATAAATTTTACTCGTTTTTTACCAGAAATTTTAAAAATAGTTTAAGAAAAAGCTTGACAACTTAAATATATGTGATATAATTTGAGGTAGTAAGGATTATCCTTATAATTAAAATTAAACTTAAAGAGGAGATAAAACAATGAAAAAAGTTTTATTGGCATCAGTAGCAGCTCTTGCAGTATTCTCAGCAGCAGCTCCAGTTTTTGCACAAGGAGAAAACCCAGCTTCTTCTAACCAATTGATCCAAAAGAAATATGTTTCTGAACGTGATATTGCAGATCAAGCTTATGCATACGTAGAAGCTCACCCAGAAGATATCGCAGCAGCTGTTGAAAAAGAACCTTCAGTGATTGCAGCTCGTGCAGAACTTGCTAAAGCTCAAGCAATCGTTGGTCACACTCATGAAAAAGCTGTAGCAACTGCTAAAGCTAACCTTGATGAAGTTTTGGCTGACGCAACAAATTCACAACGTAACCGTGCAATCCAATACTTGCAAGAAACATACCGTAACGCAGCTAAAGCTCAAGGTAACTACTGGAACGACCCAACTGGTGTTGAAGATAACAAACCTAACCCAACTCGTATCGCTGAAGACCAAGCTAACCAAACAGGTAAAGCTGCATCTGCTGATCAAGCAGCAGCTAACCAAACAGGTAAAGCTGCATCTGCTGATCAAGCAGCAGCTGACCAAGCAGCAACTAAACCAGAAGATGGTAAACCAGGTGCTGTAGACCAAGCTAAAAAAGCAGACGAAGCAGCTAAAAAAGCTGGCGCAAATGCTAAAGCAGGTCAAAAAGCTCTTCCAAAAACACACGCTGCTAAATAATTTTATTTAAAAAGTAGCCAATCACTGAAACTTGGTTTCAGTGATTTTTTTGGTAAAAAATGAGGGAGGAAAAGATGAGTAGACGTTCTACGACAAAGAAATCACCAATTACTAAAATAATTGCTTCTATCGTTGCAGTAGCTATCGTTGCTTTGGGAGGCTTCTTTATCTATAAAAGCTTCCTGGCTCCGACAGAGAATAAACAAAATGATGCAAAGGTTACTCAGGAAGCTCCAAAGCAAACCTATACTGCTAGCCAAGAAGAAAAAGAATATCTCGCTAATAAGTTTAAAGGCTTGCTCGCAACAAACTCTGAAACGGTTGGTTATGTATATATTCCTGGTACACAGTTAGATGAGCCAGTCGTTCAAACAACGGATAATGCGACTTATTTGGATAAGCGTTTTGATGGCGTTAACGAACCTTTAATGGGTGCAGTCTTTATGGATGCTGATAACAAGAAGGACTTTAGTGATCGATTGACTTGGTTATTTGGTCACGCTCGTGGTAGTAAAGTGCCTGACCACCGCATGTTTAAAGATGTGAATTACTTCAGTCGCCAGGAATATTTTGATGCACATCCTTATGTTGTCATTGAAACTCCAGAGAGAAAGTATTATTATGAAGCTGTTGCTATGATTATTGTTCCAGAAGAAACAGCTTTTTACCGTACTTCTTTTGATGATGATGCGGATTTTGAGAAACAGCTAAATATTATTTATGACACTGCAGAGGTTAAGAAACCAAATGTTAAGGTATCAGCTAAGGATAAATATCTTGTTCTTTCTACTTGTCGTGAAGAAGATGATACGATTCGTGCCAATCTCTACCTTCGACAAATTCCTGACTCAGAGATGAGTGACTTTGTCAAACAACATGGAGAAAGCCTTCAGTATAAACCAACAAGAGAATAATCTTTAAATAAAATTTTTATGAATCCTCCTCAAATTAAATGAAATAGTTTAATTTTGGGAGGATTTTTGATTTTATAGTAAATTTCTGCAAACCCTTTCGAAATATGCTATACTGATGAAAAAGGAGGATTTTTATGACTCAAGAATTTATCAATCCAAGTGATGGCGTGATCCGTCAGTATCTAGAAACCAGTAAAACTCTAGCAGTAGTGGGCTTGTCTGACCGTGAGGAAACAACTAGCAATCGAGTGACAAAGGAAATGCAGGCTCGTGGCTATAAAATCATACCAGTAAACCCTAAGGCTGCAGGTGGGGAAATCTTGGGAGAAAAGGCTTATGCCAGTCTAGCTGAGATTCCTTTTTCTGTAGATATCGTCAATGTCTATCGTCGTAGTGAGTTTCTACCAGATGTGGCACGAGATTTTCTCAAGGCTGATGCTAAGATTTTCTGGGCGCAACTAGGACTTGAAAGTCTAGAAGCAGAAGAAATCTTGCGTGCTGGAGGTTGCGATGATATCGTGATGAACCGTTGTATTAAGAGAGAACATACACGCTTAATTCTTGAACAATAAAAAGGTAGCTTGCGAGCTACCTTTTGTGTTATACTCAATGAAAATCAAAGAGCAAACTAGGAAACTAGCCGCAGGCTGTACTTGAGTACGGCAAGGCGACGTTGACGTGGTTTGAATTTGATTTTCGAAGAGTATTAGAAAATACCGATGAGCGTTTGCATACCGAGACTAGTCAGGATGATGGCAATCCAGCAGAGAGCTCCGAGAAGAATGGATTTACCGCTGGACTTAATCATAGCGATGAGGTTGGTTTTGAGACCAATAGCACTCATAGCCATGATGATGAGGAATTTGGAGAGTTGTTTGAGAGGTGAAAAGAAGCTATTGCTGACACCTAAGGAAGTAAGGACTGTGGTTAGCAGAGAAGCTAGGATGAAGTAGAGAATGAAAACAGGGAAGATTTTTTTAAGTTTTACCCCTTGGTTGTTTCCTTGTTGACGACTTTGCCAGTAGGAGAGAAAGAGAGTGATGGGGATGATAGCCAGAGTACGTGTGAGTTTGACAATGGTTGCGGATTCGAGGGTATTAGTCTGGTAGAGACTGTCCCAGGCGCTGGCGGTAGCCGTTACAGAGGAAGTATCATTGACCGCAGTTCCTGCAAAGAGGGCAAAGCCTTCGTTGGAAAGATGGAGCCAGGTTCCTAGAGTTGGGAAGATAAGAGCTGCCAAGACATTGAAGAAAAAGATAACAGAAATGGCTTGTGCGACTTCTTTTTCCTTGGCATGGATGACAGGAGCAGTCGCTGCAATGGCAGAACCGCCACAGATAGAGGAACCGACACCGATCAAGGTAGCTAGCTTTGTATCTAGGTCAAAAAAGCGCTGGAAGAGATAGGCTATAATCAAAGCAATTGAAATAGTTGAGAGGATGACTGGGAGGGAAGATTTTCCAACTGCGAAAACTTGAGAGATATTGAGTCCAAACCCAAGCAAGATAACTGCATACTGAAGCAATTTCTTGGAGCTGTAAGTCAAACCAGCATCTAGTTGTTTATAGGAAGTGAGAAATGGGTGGAGAATCATGCCAATAAAGATGGCAAAGACAGGTGCCCCGACAACAGGCAAGAAGCCTCCTAAAATCCAAGAAATGATAGATATGATAAGACAGACCAAAAGTCCAGCCCAATTTTTTGATAGAAATGACATAAAAACCTCCGAAAATAAATACTCCTTATTATAATCTTATCTGTCAGAAAAGTAAAGAGAAAGTAAAGTTTAATAATTATTTGACAAGTTTCTCAAATTTATGTGATTAGAACTGTAACGAAGTCTTGGAAAAAACAGAAATACCAGAGCTCCACCTCTGGTATTTCTGTTTGTCTAGTCATATTAAAACTAAACTCAGGTTATATTTTTTTGTCGCACTTATCTAACCACTTTCTGACTATCCACTCAGAAATGACATTACCGATCTAGTAATCAATAATGGTGCTAGAATAGTTGTAACGAAGATTAGCAAAACCGTATTTTACAAAGGTATACTCTGTAATATTTAAATCCTTATTAAATCAACGTTTCTAAAGAAAAAGTAGCTGTAAAATATTATATATACAGCGTATTGTTAAACCAAGACGGTACCAAAAATTAAGGTTTCGGAGCTTATAAAATAAAGAAAGATATCTCAATCAGTTGAGCTTTTTTTAGTACCATTTTGTAGCAAAGTGACATAGTCGCTTTTTATGTGGAATAGGTGAGATAAAAAAATAGTGTTTTGTTTTTGGTCGATGAAGTAGAGTAAGACATACTGGCCGATAATTTTTCCTCGTGTAGGGTACTTACTATTAATCTTTACACCAATTTTTTCATCGGCGTCAAAACCAGCCTCAGGAAAGACTTCTAAACTTTTTAAGCCATCTAAAATTTTACCCACAGTATTTTTAGCAGACTGAGGTGATAAAAGAACAGTAGTGATGTAATCATGAATACTGTCAATAGCTTGGCTCACTTCATCAGAAATAATTACTTTATAAGCCATAGCGTGCCCTCATACTGTCTAGGGAAGTCCCTTTTCCTGCTTCATATTCTCTTAAGGCTCGTTCGGATTGAGCTTGTAATTCCTCAATCAACTGTTCACGGTGTAAATCTTCTGCAGTCTTGATTGGCAAGTCCTGTTCGAGGACAATCTGCTCTATAAAAAGAGTGATAGCATCCGTCATGGTCATTCCTTTTTCCTTGATAATGGCTCTAGCTTGTTCCATTGCTAACTCATTGATTTTAAAATTGTATTGCTTAACAAGTGATTTAGTCATGGTATATCTCCGTTCTATATCGTGTATATCCAGTATATATTTTTTGAACTTTTTTTGCAAGAAAAAAACTCTTGAATATACTCCAAGAGTGAAACGAATAGGACCAGTGGTGGAGCGGGTTCTTTACAGCCTAAAGTTGAAGGTAGTGCCAAACCTGAAGCTGAATCATCAGCAACATTTGAGCAAACTGTTACCAGTCACCCGACATCATCCTATCCTTAGTTATAAGTTTAGAATAAATAAGAGAGAATATCAACAATAATTCTTATTACAACCATCTGTCCTGTACCTTTGTTTGATTTTCTTGTTTTTGAATAAATTGCCTGACTGTATCTTTCAAATGTTTCTGCAATTCAAGAATCTGACTAAATTCATTTAGACTAGCCTGATTATCTTCGTTTACTTTTTTTGTGATCTGATTTATATTGCCCCCTATCCGATTTATTTCCTTACATAACTTCTCAATACTCGTCGAAAATCTCCTAATACGTTGTCATCTTCGACTTACCTAACTTTAGTTATGCTTTCACCTCAATTCCTAGTTTCATGAGATTTTCATTGAGTATTCTAAAAACATAGTGTTGTAATAAATTTAAATGAACATACATCAGTTGCTTATGCTAGTGTGATTTTGCGGTTGGGGGGCTTTTGTAGTATAATAGTCATATGTCCTTTAAGTAAGGAGGGTATCTATGGACTTAACCAAGCGATTTAATAAACAATTAGATAAGATTCAAATTTCCTTGATTCGTCAGTTTGACCAGGCTATTTCAGAGATTCCTGGGGTTCTACGTCTGACATTGGGAGAGCCTGACTTCACAACTCCAGACCATGTCAAGGAGGCGGCTAAGCGCGCCATTGACCAAAATCAATCCTACTATACAGGGATGAGTGGTTTGATGACTTTACGCCAGGCAGCTAGTGATTTTGTAAGAGAAAAATACCAGCTAGACTATAATCCTAAAAATGAAATCTTGGTCACAATTGGTGCGACAGAGGCTCTATCAGCTACTTTGACAGCTATTTTAGAAGAGGGTGACAAGGTTCTCTTGCCAGCTCCTGCCTATCCAGGTTATGAACCAATTGTTAATCTAGTTGGTGCAGAGATTGTCGAGATTGATACGACTGAAAATGGTTTTGTCTTGACTCCTGAAATGCTGGAGAAGGCAATTCTGGAGCAGGGTGACAAGCTCAAGGCTGTTATTCTTAACTATCCAGCCAATCCTACAGGGATTACTTATA
Source organism: Streptococcus pseudopneumoniae (assembly GCF_001068775.1). Taxonomy (GTDB): domain Bacteria; phylum Bacillota; class Bacilli; order Lactobacillales; family Streptococcaceae; genus Streptococcus; species Streptococcus pseudopneumoniae_N. The sequence continues at coordinate 2,944 of NZ_JWAJ01000140.1, read as the reverse complement.
GTCGCGAACAGTTGGAAGCCTTGGCTGACGTTTTACGCAAGTATGAGATTTTCGTTGTCTGTGATGAGGTCTACTCAGAATTAACTTATACAGGGGAAAATCATGTATCTTTGGGAACGATGCTGAGATATCAGGCCATTATTATTAACGGTTTATCTAAATCCCATGCTATGACAGGTTGGCGTTTAGGTTTTATCTTTGCTCCAGCAAATTTCACAGCCCAGTTAATCAAGAGTCATCAGTACTTGGTCACTGCCGCAAATACCATGGCTCAACATGCTGCGGTGGAAGCCTTGACGGCTGGTAAGAACGATGCAGAGCCGATGAAGAAGGAGTATATCCAACGTCGGGACTACATTATCGAGAAGATGACTGACCTTGGTTTTGAAATCATCAAGCCAGACGGTGCTTTTTATATCTTTGCTAAGATTCCAGCAGGCTATAATCAAGATTCCTTTGCTTTTCTGAAGGATTTTGCTCAGAAGAAGGCTGTTGCCTTTATCCCTGGTGCAGCTTTTGGTCAATATGGAGAAGGTTATGTGCGCTTGTCTTATGCGGCTAGTATGGAAACCATCAGAGAGGCTATGAAACGTCTTGAGGAGTACATGAGAGAAGCATGATTCAGTCTATTACGAGTCAGGGGTTGGTGCTCTACAATCGTAATTTTCGTGAGGATGACAAGCTAGTCAAGATTTTTACAGAGCAGGTCGGTAAGCGCATGTTTTTTGTCAAACATGCCGGTCAATCCAAACTGGCTCCAGTTATTCAACCTTTGGTGCTGGCTCGTTTTCTTTTACGAATCAATGATGATGGGCTTAGTTATATTGAAGACTATCATGAGGTGATGACCTTTCCAAAAATCAATAGTGATCTCTTTGTCATGGCCTATGCGACCTATGTGGCAGCTCTGGCAGATGCTAGTTTGCAGGACAATCAACAGGATGCTCCCTTGTTTGCTTTTTTACAAAAGACTTTAGAGTTGATGGAAGAGGGTTTGGATTATCAAGTTTTGACTAATATTTTTGAAATTCAGATTTTGACACGTTTTGGGATCAGTCTTAACTTTAATGAGTGTGTCTTTTGCCATCGGGTCGGTCAGGCTTTTGACTTTTCTTTCAAATATGGCGCTTGCTTATGTCCTGAGCATTATCATGAGGATGAGAAACGTTGTCATCTGAATCCAAACATTCCCTATCTGCTCAATCAATTTCAAGCTATTAACTTTGAGACTTTAGAGACTATTTCTCTCAAGCCTGAAATCAAGCAAGAATTGCGTCAGTTCATGGATCAAATTTATGAAGAATACGTAGGAATTCACCTAAAATCAAAGAAATTTATTGATTCCCTAGCTGATTGGGGACAATTACTAAAAGAGGAAGACAAATGAAAAAAATCGCAGTAGATGCAATGGGTGGCGATTATGCACCTCAAGCTATTGTAGAGGGAGTCAATCAAGCCCTTGCTGACTTTTCAGATATTGAGATTCAACTTTACGGAGATGAAAGTAAAATTAAGCAATATCTAACAGCTACAGATCGCATCAGTATTATCCATACAGATGAGAAAATTGATTCAGACGATGAACCAACAAAAGCCATCCGTAAGAAGAAAAATGCAAGCATGGTCTTGGCGGCCAAGGCCGTCAAAGATGGGGAGGCAGATGCCGTGCTCTCTGCAGGAAATACCGGTGCTTTGCTAGCGGCAGGATTTTTCATCGTTGGTCGCATCAAGAATATTGACCGACCTGGACTTATGTCAACCTTACCAACAGTTGATGGGAAAGGTTTTGATATGCTAGATCTCGGTGCCAATGCAGAAAACACAGCCCATCATCTTCATCAATATGCCATCCTAGGTTCTTTCTACGCTAAAAATGTTCGTGGAATTGCAAAACCACGAGTTGGTTTGCTTAATAACGGGACAGAGAGCAGTAAGGGAGATCCACTCCGCAAGGAAACTTATGACTTGCTAGTAGCTGATGAGAGTTTGAACTTTATCGGTAATGTGGAAGCGCGTGATTTGATGGAGGGTGTTGCAGATGTTGTCGTGGCAGACGGTTTCACGGGAAACGCTGTGCTAAAATCCATCGAAGGTACAGCCATGGGAATCATGAGCTTACTTAAAAATGCTATTACAGGTGGTGGACTTCGAGCAAAACTTGGTGCTCTTCTTCTCAAGGATAGCCTTAGAGGTTTGAAAAAGCAGCTCAACTATTCAGATGTTGGGGGTGCAGTCTTGTTTGGTGTTAAGGCGCCTGTTGTCAAGACTCATGGCTCAAGTGATGCCAAGGCTGTGTACAGTACGATTCGTCAGATTCGTACCATGCTAAAAACAGACGTAGTTGCTCAAACTGCGCATGAATTTTCAGGAGAATAATATATATGACAGAAAAAGAAATTTTTGACCGTATCGTGACCATTATCCAAGAACGTCAAGGAGAAGACTTTGTAGTCACAGAGGCCTTGAGCTTGAAGGATGATTTGGATGCTGATTCGGTAGATTTGATGGAATTTGTTCTAACCGTTGAGGATGAATTTGGAATTGAAATCAGTGATGAAGAAATCGACCATCTTCAAAGTGTGGCAGATGTATTGAAAGCCATTAAAGATAAAATCTAATATATAGCAACATGCAAGTCATGTTGTTTTTTTATTTCTCGAAAAAAGATATAGTCAATTGAAACAAGAACAAGACAAAAGAGCCTCGAAAAAAGGGCTCTATAATTTCTGTAGTGGGTAAATCCCCTATAGATATTATGGAGCCTATTTTGTTGTAGAAAAAAAGTCCCATAAGACCTATAATGAAAAGCAACCAAACCATCATTAGAAAGAATCTTATGGAACAATTAAATTTTATCACAAACTTACTCGGAATTAAAGACAAGAACATCATAATCTTGGATTATCTTGATGCTGGAACGCATAAAGAAATCATCGCTAAGCTA
>NZ_JWAJ01000139.1 GCF_001068775.1 Streptococcus pseudopneumoniae | reverse complement strand
ACTAGCCAATTATTCTGGTAAAAAGAAATATCATGCTATGAAGGCTCAAGCGATTGTCACAAGCCGAGGGAGAATTGTTTATTTGGATATAGCTGTGAACTATTGCCACGATATGAAATTGTTCAAAATGAGTCGCAGAAATATCGAACAAGCTGGTAAAATCTTGGCTGACAGTGGTTATCAAGGACTCATGAAGATGTATTCACAAGCGCAAACTCCGAGGAAATCAAGCAAACTTAAGCCACTAACTCTTGAAGATAAAGCCTATAACCATGCGCTATCTAAAGAGAGAATCAAGGTTGAGAATATTTTTGCCAAAGTAAAAACGTTTAAAATATAGTGGATTGAAATAAGATGCGAACAAAGAGATTAGGAAATTCAAATCAATTTCTAGTAATGTTTTAAAATCTGTAGCGTACTATTCTAGATTCAATCTACTATATTTTCAACAACCTATCGAAATCGACGCAAACGGTTTGGATTACGAATGAATTTGATTGCTGGCATTATCAACTGTGAACTAGGATTTTAGTTTCGCAGGAAATCTATAAAAGCCTACAAATTGTAGCCAGATGACCGCAGTAATCACACCCAAGACCAAAGCCACCAATAATTGGATACCAAGTGAGAGTTTTGACCATAACGTAACTAATTTCATAAGAAACTCCTTTGTTTTATTTGCTACTCATTCTACTACTATTCTTCTCCTCTGACTAATATATCTTTTCTATGGTGAACATAAAAAAGATTTATATTGAGGACTCAAACTATCATTGTATCGAACACATGATTCATTCTGTTCAAGCAGGAATTATAACATCTGTTTCTTACCAATGATTTTTTGCTAAAACAGTGATAAATCAAGGAATTTACTTTTCTATTCTCAAAATTTTATGATACAATAATGGTATGATTTTAATGAAACTTGCTTCCATCTTGCTTTTGGTACTAACCTTGGCTCTGGCGATTATTTTAAGTAGACTCTTTAGGTTAAAGAAAAGGGGTATCAATGCTGCTGATTTAGCTTTTCCTTTTCTAATTTTTGAATACTATTTGATTACAGCTAAGATGTTTACACACAATCAACTTCCAGTACTGGGAACGGCCTTATCAATACTAGCAATTGTGTTAGTCTTTTTCTTCTTAAATAAAAAACGTAGTTTTTATTATCCAAAATTTATTAAATTCTTTTGGCGAGCTGGATTTTTACTAACACTGCTCATCTATATCATCATGATTGTTCAAATTTTCGTGATGAAATAGTCAACTATAGCAATACAGTCCACCAGCACATCAATCTTGGTCACTAAATGTTCTATATGAGGCACTTTTCTGATAAAATTATAAAAAAATAAAAATAGGAGATTAATCAAGTGAAAAAAACGCTCTTGGCAAGCGCCATTACGCTTTCAGTTTTTGGTCTAACAACCAACCTTAGCTATGCTGAGGAGAACAAAGTACAGTCAACCCCAGTAGAAACAACACATAGTGAAACCTCTACTGACAAAGTGGATAAAAACAGTCTCCCAGCCAAGGAAGCTGAACCTTCAACTGAAGCAAATGCCAATCAAACGACAAATCCAGCTAAGAAAGAAGAAGACAAGGCACCAGAAGTTCAAAAAGAAGGTTGGGTATTAGAGGAAAATATCTGGCGCTTCTATGAAAATAATGCCCCTGTTCTTAACTGGAAAAAAATCCACGGAAAATGGTACTACTTCAACAAAGATGGCATCATGTTGAGCGATACGATCTATGATGGGTACATTCTGACTAGTAGTGGGGCTATGGTTGATTCTGGTTGGAGTAAACTCCAAGACAAATGGTATTACGCTAATGCTTATGGAAAAATTTCTCAACAAAAATGGGAAAAGATCGGTGGTGTCTGGTACTATTTTGATCAAGACGGTGTCATGCTCAGCAACACGATTTTTGACGACTATCTGTTTACTAATAGTGGTGCCATGGCTGAGAGTTCTTGGGTAAAACAAGATGGACAATGGTACTATGCCCCTGCTTCTGGTAAATTAATCAAAAATAAGTGGGACAAAATTAGTGGTACCTGGTACTACTTTAACAAAGACGCCACTATGGCAAACAACCAATGGCAAGGTAGCTACTACCTAAAAGCTAGCGGTGCTATGGCTGAAAAAGAATGGATTTTCGATAAAAACTATGATAGTTGGTTCTACTTGAAATCTGGTGGTACTTATGCAGCACGTCAATGGATTGGTTCATACTACCTCAAGGCAGGTGGCTACATGGCTAAGAGCGAATGGATTGACGATAGTTACTATAAAGCTCGCTACTATGTAGATGAAAATGGAGTCTATGTTACAGGTACCTATAAAATTGATGGGAAAAACCAGCAATTTCAAAGTGATGGAAAATGGCTTGGAGAAGCTTCTGCAAGCCACGGGTTTGAAAAGGGGAAATATAACAATATCATCTTCCTAGATCCAGGCCATGGTGGTAAAGATCCTGGAGCATCTTATTATAACATCACCGAAAAAGAACTGAACATGCAAGTTTACCGAAAACTACGCAAGGAACTTGAAGCCCTTGGTTACACTGTTCTAACTTCAAGAGATAGCGATGTCTTTGTAGACTTTGTCACCGAACGCTCAAGAATGGTTAATAAGACTGATTCAGATATCTTTATTAGTATTCACTTCAATGCTAGTGGTAATCCAGCTTCAAACAGAGCTGGAATCCAGACTTATTCTTATGAAGAAGCTCCTGGTTATCCTTCTAAGATCAATCCTTACTGGCATAACCACCCTGACAGAATCAGTGAAAGCAATCGCCTCGCGGCAGATATCCACTCTTCACTATTAGCTGAAACTGGTGCTAAGGATGCAGGTCGTCTACGAAGTAGTTTTGCTGTCCTTCGAGAAACTAATAAACCAGCCGTTCTATTGGAATTGGGATATATTGACAATTTCAATGAGAATCAACAAGTCCGCAGTGATGCCTACCAAAACAGATTGGTTGCAGGTATTGTAAAAGGGATTCAAAAATATTACGCAGGTCAATAAAGAAAAAGTCTCGAGAAAATCTCGAGATTTTTTTGTATTATTTTTCTTACTTGGTGGCTTCAGGAAAAAGAAATCCAATTCCAACGCAAGCCAAGACTCCAGCACCGATAACCAAACCGCTTGAAAGTGGCAAGATATCAAGAATGGCATTAGCGATGATAAAGGCAATCGTCAAGCTCATGAGACTGGCCTTGTAATCTTTTTTCACCAAATTCTCAAGAGTAAAGAATAAGAATAAACCTACTGGAAAGAGGGCCCAGATATTGACATCCAAACTCGGCCATCCAACAAAGCCAAAATACAAGACTGCTGCTGCAACGACTAATAATCCGATACCTAATACTTTTTTCATAATACGACCTCATTTTCTATTTTGTTAAGAAGTTTTATCTCCCTTTAACAATTACAACTATAACAGAAATAAAAATCGCAAACAATAGCTTTTGTCTATGTGGCAGACATGATAGACTATGTGGTCAGAATTTTTCTTCACCCACTATAGTTGACAAATAGCAAATCTTTTTTAATCAGAATATTAGCCTTCTTTTTTCTTATGAGCTACAAGACCAAATCCATAAATTACTCTAAGAAGTCCAAGTGCTGCTAAGCTAATATGATCTTCAGTAGCAGTATTTGGCAACTGAGGAGTATTTTCTTTAGCATAGTTTGCTTTCTCTGGAGTTACCGGTGTTGAAATCTTTTTGTAGACTTGCTCTGCATCTCCATCTAGAAATTTCTGAGCCTCTACTAAAAAGATTTACTTTATTTTCTAATAAAACAACGTTCTTGCACAACTTCCTATTACTCATAAATTTATACAGTCTACTAATAATAGCTTGCTATACTCACTTTATTATTCTAAAATTACAGTCACAAAGAGTTCATTATTGCAATAAATATCTAATTCATTTTCAGAATTATCACTAAACACTCCACCACCTTTTTTATAAAAATAAACTTCTAAATTACCTTCATACTCGACTTCAAAATTAGAATCTGCTTCTATAGTTAATTGAGAAAACATGGGCTCATATCAAGAAGCACCTCAAAAAGGTATTACCAACTTGCAATACTTTTTTTGAGGCTCTCTTGTCTTGTTCTTGTTTCAATTGGCTATAATATTTTTGCCCACCCTTTTGCTTACTACTAAAGTTTGATATACTTCCCTTATAGTGGACAGTGAAAAAACAAAATTTCACTAGAAACTACAGGGGGAGTTTTCGTATGTCAAAAAGAGGTCCGAAATCAGTGGAGGAGAAGTTAGAAGTTGTTCATCTTTACCTTGAACAAGGGAAGTCAATATCTATTTTAACAAAAGCATTTGAAGTAAATGGTGACACAATCAGAAATTGGATTCGTAAGTATCAAACAGAGGGTGTAGAAGGGCTCAAGGAGAGCCATAGCTGGAAGAAATATACTTCAGAGTTAAAAGAAAAGGCTGTAACAGATTATCTTACAGGTAGATGTAGTTTATCTAGATCAAATTTTCATTCATTTTACTTTAACCCTTAAAGGTAACGATAGTCGCTCCAGAACCTCCAGCATTTTGTGGTGCATAGCCAAAGCTCTTGACTTGCTTGTTTCTTTGTAGGTACTTAGTTACCCCTTCACGGATGACTCCTGTCCCGATACCATGAATGATATCAACTTGAGCCATGTTGTTGAGTAGGGCTTGGTCGATAAAGGCATCCAAGGCTTCCATAGCTTCCTCGTAGCGTTTGCCACGAAGGTCTAGTCGAGCCTGTGTTCCTTTACCACCTGCCCGTTTGACCACGTTAACTTGTTTTTTCTTGACTGGTGATTCTTGCTGAGCCTGAACCAAGTCAAACTCTCTTTCCTCAAGGGTCATCTTAATCAAGCCAACCTGTGCTTCCCAACGACCATCCTTGAGTTGAGTGGTCAAGGTACCACGTTGACCATAGCTTAAAACGATAATATCATCTCCAACTTTTGGAGCTCGTTTTTTCTTAGCCTTTTGGAGGACCTTGTTTTTAGAAAGGTCAACTTTTTCAGGTGCTAATTTTTTGAGCTTAGCTTTGGCTTCGATAATCTCGTGCGGTTTCAGTTGAGATTTACTGTGAAGATTTTTAAGTATATCATCACTCTCAGCTAGTGCTAAGTCAACAATCTCAGCAGCTTGCTCACGCGCCTTATTGAGTTCTGTTTCCTTCTCACGATTGAGCTCGTTATAAAGTTTTTTAAGGGCACGATTCATCTTGAGGTTTTCTTGCTCGACTTGACGAATATTTTCAAGACGTTTTCGGCTTTCAAGTGTCTGCTCTTCCAATTGTTCAATGATACGATTAACATCGTTGTCTTGGTCAATTTGCTTACTAGCGTCACCTACAATAACATCTGACAAACCTAGACGTTTAGCAATCTCAAAGGCATTGCTTCGACCTGGAACTCCCTGCATAAAGCGATAGGTTGGGCGCAGGCTAGCTGTATCAAATTCCATACTTGCATTTTGAACATAGGCCGTTTCAATACCATAGGCCTTGAGTTCAGGATAGTGAGTGGTTGCCATAGTCTTAACCTGACGCAAGCGCAAGTCTTCTAGGATTGACATGGCAAGGGCTGCACCTTCTTGGGGATCTGTTCCTGCTCCAAGCTCATCAAGAAGCAAGAGCGAGTTTTGATTGACCTTACCAAGAATATCTACGATATTAGTCATGTGACTAGAGAAGGTTGACAGACTTTGCTCAATGGATTGTTCGTCTCCGATATCTGCGAAAATCTCCTCGAAAATCCCTACTCGACTGCCCTTATCGGCTAGAATTGGCAGACCAGACTGGGCCATCAACTGCGTCAAACCTAAAGTCTTCAGCATGATGGTCTTACCACCAGTATTGGGACCAGTGATGACAATAGCTGTTAGATCCTGACCAAAATGCACATCATTGGCAACAGCATTCTTCACCAAGGGATGACGAACGTGAAGAAGTTGAATCTCCTGTCCCTCAGATACTTGAGGTACTACTGCCTCCGTCTCTTGGATAAATCGGACCTTAGCACGAATTAGGTCCAAATGTCCAATAATCCAAGCATCATTTGCGATTTCAGCTGCATGAGGTCTTACTCTTTCAGAGAGTTCTTGGAGGATGCGCATCATCTCATAGCGTTCGTCTGCACGAAGACTTGCGATTTCTTCACTTAGCTTGACTACTTCACGCGGTTCGATATAGACAGTATTACCACTAGCAGAAATATCATGAACGACCCCAGCAATCTTGTTACGATAGGTATTTTTTACTGGAAGAACTTGGCGACCATTTCGACTAGCGATGATGCCTTCCGTCAACATCTGGGCCTTTTGTTTTAGAAGATCTTGCAAGACATCACGGACTTGGCTCTCACTGTCATGGATTTTACGGCGGATTCGAGCCAAATCTTCGCTAGCAAAATTTTCGATAAATCCAGCTTCATTGATGGCTTGGAGATTACCCTGCAGATGCGGGAAATCATGAAGTTTCTCAAACCAGTTAGCTAGATGCTCTAAACGTACATTTTCAAGATTGTCATAGAAATTCTTTAATTCACGACTAGCAAAAATGACGCGTTTGAGAAGGAGAAATTCCTCGATGTTGAGATCTGCTCCCATTTCTAAACGTTTGCAGGTTGCAGCAATGTCTTTTGTTGCAGAAATGCTGAAATGAGGATGTTCGACAAAGAGTTCTTGCATTTCTTCCATCTCTGCAAAAGCTTGCTTAATCTTGTCTCCTTTATCAGTCGGAGCAAGTTCTTTCAACTGCTCTAGTCCTTGCTCGGTCAAAAGATGAGGCTCGAATAAAGCCTTGACCTTATTAAATTCTAATGTTTCTAGTATTTTTTTATTCATTTTCTTTTCCTTCGTTATGAGCGAACAATTTTTAAAATTCTCACTCTTTTCCAAAAGTCTCCTTAACTTTTGGAATTGTAAACAAAAGGCTAGGAATAATTCCCGCCCTTTTTATCCGATTATTTTGGTTACCCATAGTTGTTTAATCACATGACTAGTGACGGGAACACTCTGGATAATATGTTTAGCTACAAAACTGTTTTCAAGTGAATTTTGAACAATTTGTAAAGGAACAGTCGCAAGAATGGTCAGTATCATCTGGAGGACAAATAAGGTCACTCCAACTGATAAGACTCCTGCACCGATGCGAAAATATTTGCCACCTAACTTTTTGGTTGGTACTAGGTTAAAAAAGAGTCCAATCAAACGACCGATGCAGTAAAATACGGCAAAGGCTAAGAGATAGCCAATACCTGCGTAAAAGACCTTGTCCAATTGGAAGAGCTGGTCAGATGGGAAGAAAAAGGTACCCTGCCCTTCCTGGGGATTGGCATAAGGAATCAACAAATCAAATTGTTTCCCTAAAGATTGATAAAAATTTCCTGCAAGAAGAGCTGAAATCAAAGTTGCTACAAAATAGTAAATCTGTAGAACCAAACCTCTACGATAACCGATATAAAAACTCCAAGCCAGAACCAATAAAAGAAAGACGGAAATCATAGGGAATCCTCAATCTTGCTATGCTCTTGTTTAGTCGCTACAAGTTGATGACGAAGGTCGTCTAATTCTTGTTCCTTATCATCAAATTCAATCTCACGGCTGAGTTGGGTTGACAAGCTATTGACTGCTAATAAAATAGCGATTATCTCATCATCCGCTCCAGGCATCTGCTCTTTAATTGCTTCATATTTTTCTGTTGCGACCTTGGCAATTTCCTCCATAAAGAGGTTGTCATGCTCAGTTGTTAGGGTCAATGTTTTTTTTCCGAATGTAAACTTGTATCGATTTAAATTTGCCATAAAAATTCACCTCACGATATTATACCAAATTTCACTAAATTTGTCAGTTTTTACCAATTCTACGGCTTTTATGGTACAATAAGAATTATGGCAAGTATTACATTAACTCCGAGCGAAAAGGAAATCCAAGCCTTTGTTCAGAAATATGAACAAGCACTGACTCCTAGTAAAAATCCTTATATTCGCTACTTTTTCAAGCTTCCGCAGGCAAGTGTTTCCATCTACACATCAGGAAAAGTGCTCTTGCAAGGAGAAGCTGCTGAACGTTACGCCAGCTTTTTTGGTTATCAGGTCAGGCCAGTAGCTAGTGGACAAAACTTTCCGATGATTGGAACTGACGAAGTAGGAAATGGTTCCTACTTTGGTGGTCTGGCTGTAGTAGCATCCTTTGTGACTCCTGACCAGCATGACTTCTTACAAAAACTTGGTGTCGGAGATTCTAAGACCCTGACCGACCAGAAAATTCGTCAGATTGCGCCTATTCTCAAAGAAAAAATTCAGCATCAAGCACTCCTCCTGTCACCGACCAAGTATAATGAGGTGATTGGTGAACGTTACAATGCTGTGTCTGTCAAGGTAGCTCTTCACAATCAAGCCATTTTTCTCCTTCTCCAAAAGGGAGTCCAGCCAGAAAAGATTGTTATTGATGCTTTTACTAGTGCTCAAAACTATGAAAAGTACTTAAAAAATGAAGCCAATCATTTTTCCAATCCAGTTAGTCTGGAGGAAAAAGCAGAAAGCAAATACTTAGCAGTCGCAGTAAGCTCTATCATTGCGCGTGATCTCTTTCTGGAAAACTTAGAAAATCTGGGACGAGAACTTGGTTACCAACTTCCAAGTGGGGCTGGAACGGCTTCTGACAAGGTAGCTAGCCAAATCCTTCAAGCTTATGGTATGCAGGGACTTAACTTCTGCGCCAAACTTCACTTCAAAAACACTGAAAAAGCAAAAAAACTGCTAGAAAGGTAAATTATGAAATATTTTAAATCATTTTTAAAAGAGTGGGGGAGTTTTATCCTCTTCATTACTCTTGTTGCTCTTAGTTGGATGTTTCTTTGGAGAAATGTCCGTGTAGAAGGACACTCTATGGACCCTACCCTAGCCGATGGAGAAGTTCTCTTCGTTGTCAAACATCTTCCAATCAACCGTTTTGATATCGTAGTTGCCCATGAAGAGGATGGAAACAAGGATATCATCAAGCGAGTTATCGGTATGCCAGGAGATACCATTCGTTATGACAACGATAAACTCTATATTAACGGTCAAGAAACTGATGAGCCCTATTTAGCAGAATACCTTAAGCGTTTCAAGGAAGATAAACTCCAAAGCACTTATACTGGAAGTGGTTGGGACGGCAAAAAGGGCGAATACTTTAGAGCTTTAGCTCAAAAGGCTCAGGCCTTTACCCTAGATGTTAATTACAACACTAGCTTCACCTTCACTGTTCCAGAAGGAGAATATCTCCTCCTAGGTGATGACCGTCTGGTATCTAGCGACAGTCGACATGTTGGTACCTTTAAGGCAAAAGATATCACTGGTGAAGCCAAATTCCGCTTCTGGCCACTCAAACGTATCGGAACATTTTAAAAACTAGGAAGAGGCCGAGAATTATCCATCTCAGCCTCTTCTCATTCTATTTTGACTAAGTCTGGGATAGATTTCTCAGACACTATTGTAAGGAATTTTATGGAAGTTTATTTTTCAGGCACCATTGAACGCATTATTTTTGAAAATGTCAGCAATTTTTTCCGTATTTTACTTCTAGATATTGAGGATACCAATGCTGAAGACTTTGATGATTATGAAATCATTGTCACAGGTACCATGGCTGATATCATTGAAGGAGAGGAATACACCTTTTGGGGACAAATCGTCCAACACTCCAAATATGGTGAACAACTACAAATTACTCGCTATGAGAGAGCCAAGCCGACTAGTAAGGGCTTGGTCAAGTATTTCTCCAGCAGTCATTTTAAGGGAATTGGACTCAAAACAGCCCAGAAAATCGTGGATATTTACGGTGAAAACACTATTGACAAAATCTTAGAAAATCCAGACAAGCTCCAGTCTATCTCTGGCCTCTCTGCTAAAAATCGTGAAGCCTTTGTCTCAACCCTTCGTCTTAATTACGGAACAGAGATGGTCTTAGCCAAACTTGCTAATTACGGCATCCCAAATAAGCTAGCCTTTCAGATTCAAGACTTTTACAAGGAAGAAACCCTAGATATTGTCGAGAACTATCCCTATCAACTAGTTGAGGATATCAAGGGTTTGGGATTTACCATTGCTGACCAATTGGCCCAAGAACTGGGAATTGAAAGCCAGGCTCCTGAGCGCTTCCGTGCGGGTCTTGTCCATAGTCTCTTTCAAGGTTGCATGGAGACGGGAGATACCTATATGGAAGCTAGAGACTTGTTAGAGCAAACCCTCAACCTTCTGGAATCCTCTCGTCCAGTCGAACTAGAGCCTAGTCAAGTTGCCCAAGAACTTGCTTATCTGATTGAAGAAGATAAGGTCCAGCAGATTGATACCAAAATCTTTGATAATAGCCTCTTTTTTGCTGAGGAAGGCATCCGCAGTCACTTGGTTCGTATCCTTGAAAAAGGAAAACAGAAGAGCCAGGATTTAAAAACCATTCAAAAACATATCACTACTGTCGAGGAAGAGCTGGGAATTGAGTATGATAGTATTCAAAAACAAGCTATCTGCGATGCTATCCAGAACAAGATCTTTATCCTGACAGGTGGACCTGGTACTGGTAAGACAACTGTTATCAATGGTATCATCGCTGTATATGCCCTTTTAGAAGGACTTGACCTCAGGAAAAAAAGCAATCTGCCGATTCTTCTTACTGCTCCAACTGGTCGAGCTGCTCGACGTATGAATGAATTGACAGGTCTACCAAGCGCTACCATTCACCGCCACCTGGGCATGACTGGAGACGATGACACCAGCCATCTAGAAGATTATCTGGATGCTGACTTTATCATCGTGGATGAATTCTCCATGGTAGATACTTGGCTGGCCAACCAGCTCTTCTCCAACATCTCTTCAAACAGTAAAATTCTCATCGTGGGTGATAGCGACCAGCTGCCTTCTGTCAGTCCTGGTCAAGTCCTAGCAGATTTACTCCAGATACCAACCATCCCTCAAACACGTTTGGAAAGAATCTACCGTCAGAGCGAAGAATCAACCATCGTCACTCTTGCAAGTCAGATTCGCCAGGGAATATTACCTGCAGATTTTACCCAGAAAAAAGCAGACCGCTCCTACTTTGAAATCGCTAGTAACCATATACCTGCTAGCATTGAAAAAATCCTAGGTGCTGCTATCAGAAGTGGCATTCCTGCTCGCGACATTCAGGTTCTTGCCCCTATGTACCGTGGAACTGCTGGTATTGATGCCATCAACCAGCTCATGCAAGACCTACTCAATCCTCCACAAAAAGACCAGCTTAGCTTTGAAGCTCCTCAGTGTCACTATCGAACAGGAGATAAGGTTATTCACCTAGTCAACGATGCAGAGGTCAATGTCTTTAACGGAGACTTAGGCTATATCACAGACTTGATTCCAGGAAAATACACCGAGTCCAAGCAAGATGAAATGATGATTGATTTTGACGGCAATGAGGTCTCCTATCCTCGAAATGAATGGTACAAGATTCGCTTAGCCTATGCCATGAGTATCCACAAGTCTCAGGGTAGCGAGTTTCCCGTCGTTATTCTGCCTATTACCAGTGCAAGCAAGCGCATGTTAGAGCGTAATCTCATCTACACTGCCATCACTCGAGCCAAAAGCAAACTTATCTTACTAGGTGAATTACAGGCCTTTGACTATGCAACTCAGCACATCGGAACAGCTCGTAAGACCTATTTGATTGAGCGTTTCAGCGACTTAATAGAATCAACTGATGGAACTAGTAAATCAGCTACTGAAGCTACACCAGTTACAGACACTGAACAATCCTACATCCTAACCGAGGACAACTGGTCTAGTATCCCAGCCATGATTGGGATTAGCCAAGATGACCTGCAGGAGTTTTTCGGAAAATAAAGCATAAGAAAACCCACCTAATCAGGTGGGATTTTTGTTTATTAAGATTATTTAACTGTTGCTGTGCTTGTAATCAACTCAACAGCTTTTTTGATTGTGATATCGTGTTTCAACATATCAGCTGAAAGCAAGCTTTGTACTTGAGCGACTTCCATATTGTAGTCTGCTGCCAATTGCTCGATTTCTTTTTGGATTTCTTCTTCTGAAGCATCAAATCCTTCAGCTTTGGCAACTGCTTCGATAACAAGGTTAGTCTTGGTACGTGACTCAGCTTCTGCTTCGTATTGTTTGTGAAGATCTTCTTGAGTAGTTCCAGTGATTTGGAAGTACATGTCAGGGTTGATACCTTGACGTTGCAAGTTTCCGAGGAATTCATTTACTGAACGGTGAACTTCTTCGTGGATCATTTCTTCTGGAAGTTCTACGATTTCAGCGTTTTCTACAGCTTTATCAATTGCTGCACCTTCAACTGCATCTTTGTATGCTTCTTCTTTAGCAGCAGCCAATTCGTTGCGGTATTTTTCTTTCAATTCAGCAAGTGTTTCAACTTCTTCGTCGATGTCTTTTGCAAGTTCATCGTCAAGAGCTGGAACTTCTTTAGCTTTTACTTCGTGGATAGTTGTCACGAATTTAGCTTCTTTACCAGCAAGGTCTTCTGCTTGATAGTCTTCTGGGAATGTTACGATAACATCAACAGTTTCACCAGCTGAATGACCTACCAATTGGTCTTCGAAACCAGGGATAAATTGACCTGAACCAAGTCCAAGTGAGAAGTTTTCACCTTTTCCACCGTCAAATTCAACACCGTCAATAGAACCAACAAAGTCGATGACAACAGTGTCGCCGTTTTCAGCAGCAGCTTCTTTGATAACCAATTCAGCTAAGTTGTTGCGTTCACGTTCGATACGCTCTTCAACGTCAGCATCAGTTACTTCTTTTTCAAGATCTACTGATACTTCAAGGTTTTTGTAGTCACCCAATTTTACTTCAGGTTTTGTAACAACTTCAGCAGTGATAACCCAGTCTTGACCTTTTTCCATTGAAGTTACATCAATTTTTGGTTGTGCAACGACTTCAAGACCAGCTTCTTTTACAGCTGCTTCATAAGCGTTTGGCAAAAGAGCATTCATAACGTCTTGATAAAGTGACTCTTCACCAAATTTTTTATCGAAGATAGGGCGTGGAAGGTGACCTTTACGGAAACCTGGAACATTAAGAGATTTCTTCACTGAGTTGAAGACACGGTCCAATTCTGGTTTGATTTGGTCTTGAGAGATAGTGAAAGTCAAGACACCACGATTTGTTTCTTTGTTTTCAAATGATACAGACATTCTGTCATTTCTCCTTAAAATTTTTTTAAATACAGTCTATTATAACATTTTCTATAAATAAAATCTAGAGTAATGCAGACAAATCTGGCTAAAACACATTTTGGGTGATTTGGCGCGTACTATTCTAGGTTCAATCCATTATATAAAAAGAAGACAAACATTCTTAAAATGTTTGCCCTCTTAATGCTATAGACTCGATCATCTAGTCCAAAGTAATTTCAATAGGATTAAATATTTATTCTAATCTTCCTTTTTCTTACGAGCTACAAGTCCAAATCCACTCATTACTCCAAGAAGTCCAAGTGCTGCTAAGCTAGTACGATCTTCAGTACCAGTATTTGGCAACTGAGGAGTATTTTCTTTTGCAGAGGTTGGTTTCTCTGGAGCTACTGGTTTCTCTGGAGTCACTGGTTTCTCTGGAGTTACTGGTTTCTCTGGAGTTACTGGTTTCTCTGGAGTTACTGGTTTC
>NZ_JWAJ01000138.1 GCF_001068775.1 Streptococcus pseudopneumoniae | reverse complement strand
CACCCGCTATGCGGGTGCGCATCGAAGGTTATACCAAAAAACTCCAAACGCGATACAATTAAGGTGTTCAAGCCAATTGTAAAGCGAAAGGAGAAAAATATGGCTCAAAAAGCACATAGTTTATCACACACAAAATGGATGTGTAAATATCACATTGTGTTCACCCCTAAGTATAGACRAAAAGTGATYTATAATCAATATCGAAGTAGTTTGGGAGAAATATTCCATAGATTATGTAGTTATAAAGGTGTTGAGATTATCGAGGGCCATTTAATGCCAGATTATGTTCATATGTTGGTAAGTATTCCACCTAGAATTAGTATTTCAAGTTTCATGGGATATTTAAAAGGTAAAAGCGCTCTAATGATGTTCGATAAACACGCAAATCTGAAATATAAGTTTGGAAATCGACATTTTTGGGCAGAGGGATATTATGTGAGTACAGTTGGCCTCAATGAAGCCACAATAAAGAAATACATTCAGGAACAAGAGCGAAAAGATATTGCTTTAGATAAATTGAGTGTCAAAGAATATGAGGATCCCTTTAGGGATAGTGGTAAGTAATACTAAA
>NZ_JWAJ01000137.1 GCF_001068775.1 Streptococcus pseudopneumoniae | reverse complement strand
TCATCCTCGCGAGGCTGGGACTACGAAATCGAGACTTTGTCTATCGATTTCTGTCCCACCGCCTTTTTTAGTAAAACCATTCACTAAATGTACATTCAGATTTTTAAACTTTTCTACAAATTATAGAAAAAAGAATCAAAAGTATGATTTTTATGCTGCCAGTATTGAAGTTTCTTATATTATTTTATAAAATGGAAGCAAAATACTACTGAAAAAGTAGAGCGCTTACACAAAAATAGAAGCGGTTACGAATATGAGAAGGATCTTATGGGAAAAGATCATTGGAATCGAAAAAGAGTGTATAGTATCCGAAAATTTACCGTTGGAACTTGCTCTGTAGTCATCGGTACTTGCTCAGTCTTATTTGGAGCAAGAGTAGCTGGTGTAAACCCAGTTTCAGCTGATGAAACTCCAATTGCAGTTGCTACAGAAAAAGTAGAGGATGATTCTCATAAAGAGGAACTTGGTGAAACAAGAAGTCCAGAACAGCCAGCATCAACCGAATCAGCTGCAAGTGAAGTTGCTACACCAGCTCATGAAGTTGAAAAAACACAGGACGATCAAACTCTACAATCAGACTCTGACAAAAAAGAGGATTCCATGCTAGATAAGAAACCTCAAGTAATTACTCAAGATCAATCTTCTCAAACGGAAAAACCGTACCTAAAACCGGCTACCAGCGAGGAGGTAAATCAATTGGTTGAGGACCGTAAAGTAGAATTTAACCAAAACTGGCATTTTAAACTCAATGCTAATGCCAACGACGCCATCAAGCCAGATGCCGATGTATCAAGTTGGAAGAAATTAGACCTCCCTCACGACTGGAGTATCTATAACGACTTCGACCATCAGTCACCTGCCCAAAACGAAGGTGGACAACTGAATGGTGGGTATGCTTGGTATCGCAAGACTTTTAAACTAGACGAAAAAGACCTTAACAAGAATGTTCACCTAGTCTTTGATGGTGTTTATATGGATTCGCAAGTCTATGTAAACGGTCAGCTAGTTGGTCACTATCCAAATGGTTACAACCAATTCTCTTATGACATCACTGATTATCTCAATAAAGACGGTCGTGAAAATGTCGTAGCTGTACATGCGGTTAATAAACAACCAAGTAGCCGTTGGTACTCAGGAAGTGGTATTTACCGCGATGTTACCCTTCAAGTCACAGATAAGGTTCATGCTGAGAAAAATGGAACAACTATCTTAACACCAGACCTTGAAAAACAACAAAATGGTAAGGTTGATACTCATGTAACAAGTAAGATTGTCAATACAGATGACAAAGATCATGAAATTCTTGCTGAATACCAAATTATCGAACGAAATGGTCAGGCTGTAACGGACGTGGTTCGTACAGATAGCCAAGTCTTGAAAGCTCATCAATCTACTAGTCTAAATGCTATTTTGCAAGTTGAGAAACCCAAACTTTGGACAGTCCTTAATGACAAGCCTGCCCTTTATGAGTTGGTGACTCGTGTTTATCGTGATGGTCAATTGGTCGATGCTAAGAAGGACTTGTTTGGTTACCGTTACTATAACTGGACACCAAATGAAGGCTTCTCTTTGAATGGTGAACGCATTAAATTCCATGGAGTTTCTCTTCACCATGACCACGGAGCTCTAGGAGCTGAAGAAAACTATAAGGCAGAATACCGTCGTCTGAAACAGATGAAGGATATGGGTGTGAACTCTATCCGTACAACCCACAACCCAGCTAGTGAGCAAACTTTGCAGATTGCTGCAGAACTAGGTTTGTTGGTCCAAGAAGAAGCCTTTGATACTTGGTATGGTGGTAAGAAACAGTACGACTACGGCCGTTTCTTTGAAAAAGATGCCACTCACCCAGAAGCTAAAAAAGGTGAAAAATGGTCTGATTTTGACTTGCGTACCATGGTCGAAAGAGGCAAGAACAACCCAGCTATCTTCATGTGGTCTATCGGTAATGAAATCGGTGAAGCTTCAGGAGATCCACATTCTCTAGCGACTGTTAAGCGTTTGGTCAAGGTCATCAAGGACGTTGATAAGACACGCTATGTCACTATGGGAGCAGATAAATTCCGTTTCGGTGATGGTAGTGGTGGTCATGAAAAAATCGCTGACGAACTGGATGCGGTTGGATTTAACTATTCAGAAGACAACTACAAGAAACTGCGTGCTAAACATCCAAACTGGTTGATTTACGGATCAGAAACTTCTTCTGCAACTCGTACACGTGGAAGCTATTTCCGTCCAGAGAGTGAGCTAGTTCATAGCAATCAGGCTTACCGTAATTACGAGCAGTCAGACTACGGTAATGACCGTGTTGGTTGGGGTAAAACAGCAACTGCATCTTGGACTTTTGACCGTGACAATGCAGGCTATGCAGGTCAGTTCATCTGGACAGGTACTGACTATATTGGTGAGCCTACTCCATGGCACAACCAAAACCAAACACCAGTTAAAAGTTCTTACTTTGGTATCGTAGATACAGCTGGTATTCCAAAACATGACTACTTCTTGTATCAAAGCCAATGGGTTTCTGCTCAGAAGAAACCAATGGTTCACCTGCTTCCTCACTGGAACTGGGAAGATCCTACTCTGAAAGCTAACGTAGCGGATGCAGATGGTAAGATTCCTGTTCGTGCCTACTCTAACGCTGCAAGTGTTGAGTTATTCTTGAACGGTGAATCTCTAGGCAAGAAGACATTTAACAAAAAACAAACTAGTGATGGACGTACTTACCAAGAAGGTGCCAATGCCAAGGAACTTTACCTTGAGTGGAAGGTTGCTTTCGAAGCTGGAACTTTGGAAGCAGTTGCTCGTGATGAAGCAGGTAATGAAATTGCTCGTGATAAGATTACGACTGCTGGAGAGCCTGCAGGTGTTCGCTTAGTGAAAGAAGAACATGCTATCGCAGCAGACGGGAAAGACCTCACTTATATTTACTATGAAATCGTTGACCAGGCTGGTAATGTAGTTCCTACAGCTAACAACCTTGTGCGCTTCCAGTTGCATGGTCAAGGTCAAATTGTCGGTGTGGATAACGGTGAACAAGCTAGCCGTGAGCGTTACAAAGAACAAGCAGACGGTTCATGGATCCGTAAGGCCTTCAATGGTAAGGGTGTTGTCATTGTTAAATCAACTGAGCAAGCTGGTAAATTTACTTTGACTGCTCACTCTGATTTCTTGAAATCTGCTCAAACTACTATCTTCACAGGTAAGAAAGACCAAGAAGAAAAAACTGTCTTAGGTACAGAAGTACCTAAAGTACGTACAGTTATCGGGCAAGCACCAAAAATGCCTAAGAAAGTGGCATTTATCTACAGTGACGGCAGTCGTGCAAAACTTCCAGTAGAGTGGTCAGCAGTTGATATCAACGAACCAGGAATTGTTACTGTTAAAGGTGTGGCAGAAGGACGTGAAGTAGAAGCGCGTGTTGAAGTCTTGGCACTCGAAGCAGAATTGCCTGTCGTTAAGAGAATCGCTCCAAATACAGACCTAAATTCAGTTGACAAATCTGTTTCCTACGTATTGTCAGATGGTACTGTAGCAAGCTATGATGTTGATAAGTGGGAAATTGCAGCTGAAGATCAAGCTAAACTAGCAATCCCAGGCTCTCGCATCCAAGCAAAAGGTATTTTAGAAGATGAAGAAATCGCTGCGACCTTGGTAGTGGCAGAAGGTCAAGCTGCTAATCCAGTAGTTCCAAGTGTAACTGTGGCAGATCAAGCGGTTGAAGGTCTTTCAACTGACCAACCTGTAAAATACCACAAGCTTGCTTATGGCGTAGCTTTGCCAGAGGTTAAAGCTACAGCTGAAAATGCAGAAGTGACAGTTATTCAAGCTAATGAAGCAAATGGTATGCGAGCAACTATCCATGTTCAACCAAATGATGGTGGCCCACTACAAACCTATGCTATCCAATTCCTACAAGAGGCTCCACAAATTGAACGTTTGAGCCTAGAAGTTGAAAATGCAGCTGCTTTGAAAGAGGACCAAACGGTCGGTATCAAGGTCTTGGCTCACTACCAAGATGGTACTCAGGCAGTCTTGAAGGCTGACAAGGTTACCTTCTCAACTACAGGTGAGGGAGATGTAGCCGTTCGTAAAGGTATGCTTGAATTGCACAAACCAGGTCAAGTAACTCTGAAAGCTCAATTTGAAGGAGCAGAAGGTCAGATTGACTTGAACATTCAAGCAAATACTGAAGCTAAAGTCGTCCAAGCCATCCGTCCAGTTAGTGTCGTGACAGGTTTGAACCAAGAACCAAGTCTCCCAGCTACAGTAACTGTAGAGTACGACAAAGGATTTCCGAAGGTTCACAAGGTGACTTGGCAAGCAGTTGCTAAGGAAGAACTTGCTAAATACCATAGCTTTGATGTTCTTGGTAAAGTAGAAGGGCTCGAAAAAGAGGCTCATGCAAAAGTATCTGTAGAAGGTATCATTGCTGTCGAAGAAGTGAGCGTAACAACTCCAGTTGCAGAAGCTCCTCAATTACCAGAGAGTGTTCGGACTTATCACTCAAATGGCCAAGTCTCTTCAGCTAAAGTAACTTGGGACGCAATTGAACCAAGCCAATACGCACAAGAAGGCAAGTTTACTGTGACAGGACATGTCGAAGGTACTCAACTACCAACCAAACTTCATGTTCGTGTGTCTTCACAGACAGAAACTGGTGCTAATATTTCTGACCAGTGGACTGGTTCAGAATTGCCACTTGCCTTTGCATCAGACTCAAATCCAACCGACTCAGTAGCCAATGTCAATGACAAACTAATCTCATATAATAACCAACCAGCAAACCGTTGGACAAACTGGAACCGTACAAGTGAAGCATCAGTGGGAATTCTCTTTGGTGACTCTGGTATCATGTCTAAACGTTCAGTTGATAATCTCAATGTCGCCTTCCACGAAGACCACGGTGTTGGTGCACCTAAATCCTATGTCATCGAATACTATGTCGGTTCAGCAACTCCAACAGTTCCTAAGAATCCAAGCTTTGTAGCTAGTGAAGACCATGTCTTTAATGACGATAAAAACTGGAAACAAGTGACAAATCTCAAGGCTCCAGATCAAGTAAGAGCTGGAGAAATGACTCACTTTAGCTTTGATAAAGTCAACACTTACGCAGTTCGTATCCGCATGGTTAGACCAGATGGTAAATGGGGTACTTCAATTACAGAATTGCAAATCTTCTCTAAACAAGTAGCTGCAGCTAAGAAAGCTCAAGCGCAAATCCAAGTAGATGGAAAAGATTTGCCAAACTTTAACCCAGGCTTGACTGACTACTATCTTGAAGCAAGCCAAGGAAAAGTTCCAGCTGTAACAGCAAGTGTAACTGAAAATGGTATTGCAACAGTTGTACCAAGCGTACGTGAAGGAGATCCAGTCCGTGTTGTTGTTGTTAAGGCAGAAAATGGAGATATCCTAGGTGAATACCGCCTACACTTCACAACTGACAAAGATTTGCTAACAAGTAAGCCGATAACAGCGACTAAAGCTTCTCGCTTGGTTGCTAAAGGACAAGCCTTAGAATTACCAGCCAAAGTCCCTGTTTACTTTACAGGAAAAGATGGCTATGAAGTCAAGGACTTGGCTGTTGACTGGGAAGAAGTACCAGCAGAAAATCTAACAAAAGCTGGTGAATTTACAGTTCATGGTCGCGTTTTGGGTACTGATTTATCTGCTGAAGTGGCTGTACGTGTGACAGACAAACTCGGTGAAAACCTATCAGACAACCCAGACTTCGATGATGACAGCAACCGCTCATTTGCCTCAGCAACTAACGATATCGATCCAAACTCTCGTGACCGTGTGGACTATGTCAATGATGGTTCTGATGATGAAAGTCATCGTTGGACTAACTGGTCTGCAACTCCATCTTCTAATCCAGAAGTTTCAGTAGGGGTTATCTTCAGAGAAAATGGTCAAATTGTTGAGCGTTCAGTTGCAGAAGGAAAAATTCGCTTCTTTGCTGATGGTGGAACAGACGCCCCTTCTAAACTCGTCCTAGAACGCTATGTTGGACCAGAATTTGATTCACCAGAATATTACTCTAACTACCAACCATACGATCCAGGACATCCATTCAACACTCCTTCTAACTGGGAGAAAGTTGAATACCGTGCGGATCAAGAGATTCAAGCAGGAACTGACATCCATGTAACCTTTGCACCAGTCAAAGCTAAAGCTATGAGATGGCGCATGGATAGAAAAGCTGACAAGAAGGGTGTGGCTATCACTGAAATGGCCTTTATCGCACCAAGTGAAGCACCTAAGGACAATACAGCTTCTAAACTTCTTGTGGATGGTAGAGAGCTTGCTGACTTCTCTAAAGCTCGTGTAGATTACCAAGTAACCTATAGTGGAACTCGTCCTAAAGTAACAGTGGAAGCTGGTGAAAACGTAGCGGCGACAGTTGTTGATAGTGGTGACGATAAACTTCCAGTTTTGGTACGTCTTGTTTCAGAAAGTGGTAAGAACGTTAAAGAGTACCGAATCCAATTGACTAAAGATGAGGTCGAAACTGCTAAGGCAGAACCAGCTGTTCAAGAAGCACTTCCTAGCCTAGAAGTGGTAGAAGAAGCAATTAGCTTTAAGTCTATTAAGCAAGATGATCCGACTCTTCCAGAAGGTGAAACTCGTGTGACTCAAGTAGGTCGTGAAGGTAAAGAACGCATCCTTACTGAAGTAGCAGTAGATGGAAGCCGTACTGAAAAACTTCGTGAAGTTGTTGAAGCAGCACAAGATGAGATTGTCTTAGTCGGAACTAAGAAAGAAGTATCAGGTAAAACTGATCCAGCTATCCACGAGGTTCCAGAATTCACAGGCGGTGTTAACGGAGCAGAAGCAGCTGTTCATGAAGTACCAGAATACGCAGGAGCAATTGGCACAGCAGGCGACGAGCCAGCTCCAGTAGTAGAAGTTCCAGAGTACACAGGAGCAATTGGAACAGCAGGTGACGAGCCAGCTCCAGTAGTAGAAGTTCCAGAGTACACAGGAGCAATTGGAACAGCAGGCGACGAGCCAGCTCCAATAGTAGAAGTTCCAGAGTACACAGGAGCAATTGGAACAGCAGGCGACGAGCCAGCCCCAGTAGTAGAAGTCCCAGAATTCAAGGGTGGCGTTAACGCAGTCGAAGCAGTTGTTCATGAAGCTCCAGAATACACTGAATCTATTGGCACAGCAGGCGACGAGCCAGCTCCGGTAGTAGAAGTTCCAGAATTTGAGGGTGGCGTTAACGCAGTCGAAGCAGCTGTTCATGAAGTTCTGGAATACACAGGAGCAATTGGCGCAGCAGGTGAAGCAACTATTCATGAAGTCCCAGAATTCAAGGGTGGCGTTAACGCAGTCGAAGCAGTTGTTCATGAAGCTCCAGAATACACTGAAGCTATTGGCACAGCAGGCGATGAGCCAGCTCCGGTAGTAGAAGTCCCAGAATTCAAGGGTGGGGTTAATGCTGTTGAAGCAGCTGTTCATGAAGTTCCAGAGTACACTGAAGCTATCGGTACAGCAGGTGACGAAGCAGCACCAGTAGTAGAAATACCAGAATTCAAGGGTGGCGTTAACGCAGTCGAAGCAGCTGTTCATGAAGTTCCAGAATACACAGAAGCAATCGGCACAGTAGGCGACGAGCCAGCACCAGTAGTAGAAGTCCCAGAATTTGAAGGTGGTGTCAATGCAGTAGAAGCCGCTAAGAACGAAGTCCCAGAATTTACAGGTAGTGTCAATGGAGCAGAAGCATCTATTCATGAAGTTTCAGAGTTTACTGGTGGAGTGAATGGTGAAGAAGCAGCTGTTCAAGAAGTAAGCCCAGAATACACAGGTGGTGTCAATGGAGTAGAAGGAGCAATCCATGAGGTTCCAGAATACAAAGATGAGCAGTCTCTTGTAGCTCTTGCTATGTCACAAGACAAGACCTACCAAGCGCCTGCAAGTCGTCAAAATATCCTCCCTGAAACAGGTACTAAGGAAAATGCAACCCTTGCAACAGCAGGTGTTGTAGGAGCACTTCTTGGTATGTTTGCAATGGGAAAGAAAAAAGAAAACGAATAAGATGATGTAAAAGCATCTAAGTCATAGAGATTGGACCAAGAAACAGATCTCGACAATAAAAAGCGGACAAAACTAGTTTTCTGATCTACAGAGACTGGTCTTGTTCGCTTTTTTGGCTCATTGTCAACTGTAGTGAACAACAAGAAAATGTAATACTCTTCGAAAATCTCTTCAAACCGCGTCAACGTCGCCTTGGATTATATATGTGACTGACTTCATCAGTCTTATCTACAACCTCAAAGCAGTGCTTTGAGCAACCTGCGGCTAGTTTCCTAGTTTGCTCTTTGATTTTCATTGAGTATAAGACAGAGCTGGCTTCTTATTCATAAATTACCTTTCATTTGATAGCAGGTTCCCTTGAAGATGTTTAGTCTGCTAAACCAAGGCTAGTCTTAGCCTAAGCCATTTTATCAAATGAAATCACATCCCATATTTTCTCTATGCTAGTTAGACAATCTTATTTTTAGAAAGTATGACTAGCTAACTTCTAAGTGTTATATATTATTAAAACAAATGGGAACTGTTGTATAAAAACGGGGAAAATGATATAATAAAAGCGTTTCCAATAGTAATGATATAAATGCAATGAAAAATATGAAAAGTCAGTCAAAGTCGTGTTATTAGCTAGTTTGTTATGAATTGGTCTTTTCAATCCAGTGTATCTGTTGTGACAGTCACTAAAAGTTATCGGTATTATTGGAATACCTACTATAAGTCTAGTATGAATTGCCACAGACGTATCTATATTAACATATGGTAGCGATATCGTTATGAAGTATAAAGTAGGTTCTGGCTGGAATTTCTATCGTTATGAGTTCATAAACTACTACAGCGGAGACTTTTAATCGTTAAAGAGTGAGAAAAAGGAGGGTTTGATATGTTAAGACTTACTCATGTTACCTTAAAAACGCGACAAATCATTTTACAAGATGTAGATTTCACCTTTGAGAAAGGTAGGATTTATGGCGTTCTTGCTATCAATGGCTCTGGAAAGACGACTCTGTTCCGCGCCATTAGCAACTTAATTCCCATAAGTAGTGGAAATATCACAGTCCCTCCTTCTTTATTTTATTATGAAAGTGTTGAATGGCTGGATGGAAACTTAAGTGGGATGGACTACCTTCACCTTATAAAAAATATTTGGAAGTCAGACCTGAACTTGAGGGATGAAATTGCCTATTGGGAAATGTCTGATTATATCAGCCTTCCCATTCGCAAGTATTCCTTAGGTATGAAGCAACGCTTGGTGATTGCCATGTATTTCCTCAGTCAGGCGAAATGCTGGCTCATGGATGAGATTACAAATGGTTTAGATGAGTATTATCGACAGAAGTTTTTTGATAGGCTGGCGCAAATTGATAGACAAGAACAGCTGGTTCTTTTAAGTTCCCACTATAAGGAAGAGTTGGTTGATGTCTGCGATAGAGTAGTAACCATTCATCAGGGTCAGATAGAAGAGGTTTAGTTTATGAAAGATGTTAGTCAATTTTTATTGAAAAAAGTTTTCAAAAGTCGCTTAAACTGGATTATCTTATCTTTATTTGTCTCTGTACTCGGTGTTACCTTTTATTTCAATAGTCGGACTGCAAACTCAGTCAGCTTGGAGAGTCGGTTGGAAACTCGTATTGCAACTAACGAGAGAGCAATCAATGAAAATGAAGAAAAACTCTCCCAAATGTCTGACACCAGCTCGGAGGAATACCAGTTTGCTAAAGAAAATTTAGACTCGCAAAAAAATCTTTTGACGCAAAAGAAAGAAATTCTGACTTTGTTAAAAGAAGGACGCTGGAAAGAAGCCTACTATTTGCAGTGGCAAGCTGAGGAAAAGAGTTATGAAATTGTATCGAAGGAACCGACTTCTAGCTCTGACTTAAAAATGGCGGTTGACCGCGAACGAAAGATTTATCAAGCCCTGTATCCCTTAAACATAAAAGCTCACAATTTAGAATATCCGACCCATGGGATTGATCAGATTGTCTGGATTTTAGAGCTTATCATCCCAAGCTTGTTTGTGGTTGCTATTATTTTTATGCTAACGCAACTGTTCGCAGAAAGATATCAAAATCATCTGGATACAGCTCAGTTATATCCTTTTTCAAAAGTGACATTTGCAATATCCTCTCTTGGAGTTGGAGTGGGTTATGTAACTGTGCTGTTTATCGGAATCAGCGGATTTTCTTTTCTAGTGGGAAGTCTGATAAGTGGTTTTGGACAGTTAGATTATCCCTACCCGATTTATAGCTTAGTGAATCAAGAGGTAACTATTGGAAAGATACAAGATGTGTTATTTCCTGGCTTGTTATTAGCTTTCTTAGCTTTTATCGTTGTTGTGGAAGTCGTCTACTTGATTGCATACTATTTCAAGCAAAAAATGCCTGTCCTCTTTATTTCCTTAATTGGGATAGTTGGCTTATTGTTTGGTATCCAAACCATTCAGCCTCTTCAGAGGATTGCACATCTGATTCCCTTTACTTACTTGCGTTCAGTGGAGATTTTGTCTGGAAGATTACCTAAGCAAATTGATAATGTCAATCTAAATTGGGGCATGGGGGTGGTCTTACTGCCTTGCACGATAATTCTTTTGCTATTGGGAATTCTATTTATCGAAAGTTTGGGAAATTCACGAAAAAAGAGTATGTTAAATAGGTGTTAGTTTTCCTATTTCCACTTGATAACTACTTCATGCAATCAAGAATATGAAAGAACATCCGAATCATTGTTAGCTATGAAAAATGTGGGGAAACGAATCTCAGGAGACTCTCAAAATATGAGCTAAAAAAAGTCATCATTAGATGGCTTTTTTGCTATCAAAAGAGTTATAATAAAGGTGAAAATAGTAGGAGAAGAGGAGGAGATAGGATGGCTTATATTGAAATGAAAAATAGCTATAAGAGGTATCATACTGGTGATACAGAAATTGTAGCAAATCGAGATGTCAACTTCGAGATTGAAAAGGGAGAACTGGTCATTATCCTTGGTTCATCTGGTGCAGGGAAGTCAACAGTTTTGAATATTCTAGGTGGTATGGATACAAACGATGAAGGGCAAGTCTGGATTGATGGGACTAACATTTCTGACTATACCTCCCATCAGAGAACCAACTATCGCAGAGATGACGTTGGCTTTGTCTTTCAGTTTTACAATTTGGTTTCTAACTTGACTGCTAAAGAAAATGTCGAGCTAGCTTCAGAAATTGTTGCCGATGCCTTAGATCCAGAACAGGTTCTCAAGGATGTAGGCTTAGGTCACCGTCTCAATAACTTTCCAGCCCAGTTGTCAGGTGGCGAGCAACAACGGGTATCCATTGCTCGAGCTGTGGCTAAAAATCCTAAAATTCTCCTTTGTGATGAACCAACGGGAGCTTTGGACTACCAGACTGGTAAGCAGGTTCTAAAGATTCTGCAAGATATGTCACGTAAAAAAGGAGCCACCGTTATCATCGTGACCCATAATGCTTCGCTAGCTCCCATAGCTGATCGCGTTATTCAGATGCATGATGCCAGTGTCAAGAGTGTTGTCCTCAATCCTCAACCACAGGATATTGATGATTTGGAGTACTGAGATGAAAAGAAAGACATATTGGAAAGACCTGCTCCAGTCTTTCACAGGTTCAAAGGGACGGTTCTTATCCATCCTAACTCTGATGATGTTAGGTTCTTTAGCCGTGGTTGGTCTCAAAGTAGCCAGTCCCAATATGGAGCGAACAGCATGGGATTATATTCAAAAAGCCAATCTGGCTGATATTACTGTCATAGCAGATTATGGTCTAGATCAGGCAGACCAGGAAGAATTGCAAAACCATACGGGAGCAGATGTTGAATTTGGTTATATGACAGATTTGACTCTGGCAAATAGTGAAGATGCCATACGAATCTTTTCAAATACTGATAAGATTTCAAAATTTCAAGTAACGGAAGGTCGTTTGCCTGAGAAAGAAGATGAACTAGCCTTGGCGGACTTTTTGAAAGATCGCTATCAGATTGGTCAAGTCATTTATTTGAGTCAAAAAAAGGGCAGTAATTCTCAGTTGAAGCGGGATAGTTATACCATTACAGGCTTTGTCCACTCTCCAGATATTTTTTCAAAAACGGATATGGGGAGTTCAGCCAGTGGTAATGGGAATCTAGCAGCTTACGCTGTCATAACTGAAGCAAATTTCAAGAGCTCTGTTTACACGATTGCCCGCTTGCGTTTTGCTAGCCTAACAGATGTCAATCCTTTTTCCAGTGATTACGAAAAGAAGCTAGAGGAAGAAGAGGAGACTCTAAAGAACTTAGTTGCTGATAATGGACAAGCGTGGCTAGAGAAAATGAAGAAGGATGCCCAAGAGTCCCTTGATGAAGGCAAGAAACAACTGGATGAAGCAGAGACCAATTTGACATCTGGCAAGAAACGCTTACAGGAAATCGAAACGCGTCTACAAGCTCAAGAAAATCAAGTGAGCCAACTACCAGAGCCACAAAAAAGTCAAGCGTCTAGTCAGTTAGAAGAAGCAAAAGAACAACTAAAGCAGGAACAGGAAAAGCTGAGCCAAGCCGAAACAGATCTTACTAAGGAAAAGGCTAAATGGCAGACCAGTCAGGATGAAGTCAATGCTCTGACAGAGCCAAGCTATCATGTCTACAATCGCAAGAGTTCTCCTACTGGTCAAGGTTATCTCATGTATAGTAACTCGGCTATGAGTATTCGTGCCGTAGGGAATATCTTCCCAGTTGTTCTCTATGCCGTAGCAGCCATGGTTACCTTTACCACCATGACCCGTTTTGTAGACGAGGAGAGAACCAATGCAGGGATTTTCAAAGCTCTAGGCTACCATAGCAAGGATATCATTGCTAAGTTTGTGATTTACGGTCTAGTTGCTGGTACTCTTGGCACCCTTCTAGGAATTCTGATTGGTCATTACATCTTAGCACCTACTATTTCGCATATCATCACTGAGCGAATGATTGTTGGAGAAAGTCAGCAGTATTTCTACTGGACCTATAGTTGCTTGGCTTTGGGACTAAGCTTAGTAGCTAGTGTCCTACCTGCTTACCTTGTATCTCGCAGAGAGTTGCATGAAGAAGCAGCGCAATTATTACTACCCAAGCCACCAGTCAAAGGTTCCAAGATTCTTTTGGAGCGCATCACCTTTATCTGGTCTCATTTGAGCTTTACCCAAAAGGTAACTGCCCGCAACATTTTCCGTTACAAACAACGCATGCTGATGACCATTTTTGGAGTTGCAGGTTCAGTAGCCCTCCTCTTTGCAGGACTTGGGATTCAATCCTCTGTTGTAGGAGTAGCTGACAGGCAGTTTAATGATCTGCAACAATACCAGATGATTCTCTCTGTCAATTCTCGGGCTTCAGATTCTGATATGGCCAAGCTAGAAGAAAAATTGCAGAGTGATGAAGTTGAAAACTATCGTTTAATTTCTTCCAAACAGATTGAAGAAAAGTATGCAGGCAAGGCTGGTGTTCAAACTGTGACCATGATGGTAACGGATCAAGATGACCTGGACCCCTTTGTCCATTTAGAAAAAAATGGGGAAAAACTGAGCTTATCTAACGGACTTGTTCTGACTGAAAAATTAGCCCAGTTGGCAGGAGTTTCCCTTGGTGACAACTTTACAATAGATGGAAAAACCTTTAAGGTTGGAGCCGTTACCGAACACTACGTAGGCCATTTTGTTTATATGAATCAGGCGACCTATGAGGAGATATATGGTCAAGCTCCCAAGATGAATACCTATCTGGTCCAACTTAAGGATAAAAGTGAAGGGAATACTGAAAGAGTCGCAGGAGAATTTATGGACCAGGTAGCTGTCAGTGGCCTCGTTCAAAATGCCTCCACCATTCAGCTCTTTGAAAGTTTTGCTAATTCTCTGAATCATACCATGGCGATTTTGGTTCTGGTATCGGTGCTATTAGCCATCGTGATTCTCTATAATTTGACCAATATCAATGTTGCTGAACGGATTCGGGAACTCTCAACCATCAAGGTTCTTGGTTTTCATAATAAAGAAGTGACCCTTTACATCTATCGGGAAACCATCCTATTGTCACTAATTGGAATGATTGTAGGATTGGTATCAGGCTTTTATCTCCATCAATTTCTCATTCAGATGATCGCACCTGGTACCTTCCGTTTTCAACCAAAGGTCGGCTGGGAAGTTTATCTCATTCCAGTTCTAGCTGTCAGTGTCATTTTGACCATCCTAGGAGTTTTTGTCAATCATTATCTCCGAAAGGTGGATATGTTAGAAGCCCTCAAGTCTGTAGAATAATTGGTAGAGGACAAAAACAAATAAGAAAGCCCTTTGTGGCTTTTTTATTTTCATAAAAATGGTAAAATAGTAAGAGTAGAAATGGAGTTCTAGATATGAAACGAATTGATCAATTTGAAAATAAGAAAGTATTAGTCCTCGGTTTGGCTAAATCAGGTGAGTCTGCAGCTCGTCTCTTGGACAAGCTAGGAGCCATCGTAACGGTGAATGATGGCAAGCCCTTTGAGGAAAATCCAGCTGCGCAAAGTCTTTTGGAAGAAGGCATCAAGGTTGTCACTGGTGGACATCCTTTGGAATTATTGGATGAAGATTTTGCCCTCATGGTGAAAAACCCAGGAATTCCTTATAGCAATCCTATGATTGAAAAAGCGCTAGAAAAAGGCATTCCAGTTTTGACAGAGGTTGAGTTGGCCTACTTGATTTCTGATGCACCGATTGTTGGTATTACTGGTTCAAATGGTAAGACAACGACCACAACCATGATTGGTGAAGTTCTGACTGCTGCAGGACAAAATGGTCTTCTTTCTGGGAATATCGGTTACCCTGCAAGCCAGGTAGCTCAGACAGCAACAGATAAGGATACCCTTGTCATGGAGCTATCCTCTTTCCAACTAATGGGAATCCAAGAATTTCATCCTGAAATTGCTGTTATTACCAACCTGATGCCAACACATATTGACTATCACGGTTCTTTTGAAGCCTATGTCGAAGCTAAGTGGAATATTCAAAGCAATATGACAGCGACTGATTACTTAGTATTGAACTTCAACCAAGACTTGGCAAAAGAATTGGCTAGCAAAACACAAGCTACCGTTGTACCATTTTCAACACAGGAAAAGGTTGATGGAGCTTATCTGGAAGATGGTCAACTCTACTTCCGTGGGGAAGTAGTCATGGCAGCGAATGAAATCGGAGTTCCAGGTAGCCACAATGTAGAAAATGCTCTTGCGACGGTTGCTGTGGCCAAGCTTCGTGGTGTGGATAACCAAACCATCAAGGAAACCTTGTCAGCCTTTGGTGGTGTCAAGCACCGTCTCCAATTTGTAGACCAAATCAATGGGGTTAAATTCTATAACGATAGTAAATCAACCAATATCTTGGCAACTCAAAAAGCCTTGTCTGGATTTGACAATAGCAAGGTTATCTTGATTGCTGGTGGTTTAGACCGTGGTAATGAGTTTGACGAATTGGTACCAGATATTACTGGACTTAAGAAAATGGTCATTCTCGGTCAGTCTGCAGAACGTGTCAAACGTGCAGCCGATAAGGCAGGTGTGGCTTATGTGGATGCAACAGATATTGCAGATGCAACCCGCAAGGCTTATGAACTTGCAGAAGAAGGAGATGTGGTTCTCCTCAGTCCTGCTAATGCTAGCTGGGATATGTATGCTAACTTTGAAGTACGTGGAGATCTTTTCATCGACACTGTAGCGGAGTTAAAGGGATAATATGAAAAAAATAGTATTTACAGGTGGGGGAACGGTTGGACACGTTACCCTCAACCTTTTGTTAATGCCTAAGTTCATCGAAGATGGCTGGGAAGTCCACTATATTGGTGACAAAAACGGAATTGAGCATCATGAAATCCTCAAGTCAGGTTTAGATGTCACTTTCCATTCTATTGCAACTGGGAAATTGCGCCGATATTTCTCATGGCAAAATATGGTTGACGTCTTTAAGGTTACATTTGGAATCCTTCAATCGCTCTTTATCATGCTCCGTCTTCGTCCACAGGCCCTCTTTTCTAAGGGAGGATTTGTATCTGTTCCACCTGTCATTGCAGCGCGAGTATGTAGAGTACCTGTCTTTATCCACGAGTCTGACCTCTCTATGGGCTTGGCCAATAAAATCGCTTATAAGTTTGCGACTAAGATGTACTCTACTTTTGAACAAGCGTCTAGTCTCACTAAGGTAGAGCACGTTGGAGCTGTGACTAAGGTTTCTGGTCCAATTATGGAAGAACCCGAAGAAATGGTGGATATCCGAACTTACTTTGATAGTAAGTTACCAACCCTTCTCTTTGTAGGTGGTTCTGCTGGTGCGCGTGTCTTTAACCAATTAGTTACAGACCACAAGGAAGAGTTGACTAGTCGCTACAATATCATCAACCTGACAGGTGATGCTAGTTTAAATGAACTAAGTTCAAACCTCTATCGTGTTGACTATGTGACTAACCTCTATCAACCGCTCATGAATATGGCTGATGTTGTCATCACTCGTGGTGGTGCCAATACTATTTTTGAGCTCCTTGCCATGGCTAAATTGCATGTCATTGTGCCACTAGGTCGAGAAGCCAGCCGTGGAGATCAGATTGAAAATGCGGCTTACTTTGTGAAAAAAGGCTATGCTGAGGAGTTGCAAGAAAGCGACTTGACCTTGTCAACTTTAGAAGAAAAAGTAAGCAAGCTTTTGACCCACAAAGAAGACTACCAGAACACGATGAAGAATTCTCAGGAATTAAAATCTGTGGCAGATTTTTATGAGCTATTAAAAAAAGATTTATCATAAGGAAAATTGATGTCAAAGGATAAGAAACAAGAGCCAACTCAAGGCAAGGAATTGTCAGAGTGGCAAAAACGAAATCAAGAGTATCTTCAAAAAAAGGCTGAAGAAGAGGCTCAACTAGCCAAAGAAGAAGCCAAGGGAGATTCAGGCAAAAAGGAAGTTTCAATAACTTCTGATGCAGAAACTAGCTTATCAGAGTGGCAGAAGAAAAACCGAGAGTATCTGCGCAAAAAGGCTGAAGAAACCAAAGAAGAGCAAGAGTCAGATATATCCGAAAATACAGAGGAAGCAACGGAAGTAGATCCTAATAGCGAAGAGCAGAAGGAGCTTATAGCAGATGAGTCCTCGCCTGAACTTGAAGAGGAAGCAGCTGAAGCAGAACAAGAGCAAGACGAGGCTGAAAATTCAGAAGTAGCAAAAGCAACAAAAGTAGAAAAGGTAGAAGAAAAGAAGGTTAAAACCAAGAAAAAGCCTACCAAGCCTTCTATTCCTAGAGTTCATATCTGGCGTGCTATTACGATTCTAATCCCGAGTTTGCTTGTCTTGTTCTTTTCGATCTATCTCTTGACCCCCTTTTCAACTCTGAAAAACATAGAAGTCACTGGGACTGTAGAGACCAATGCAGACCAAATCAAAGAGGCTTCAGGGATTCGTGATAGTGACTATACCTTTAGTCTACTTCTCAATAAAGACAAACATGCTGAGATGATTAAGTCCAATCACTGGATTGAATCTGCTAGCATTCACTATCAATTCCCGACCAATTTCACCATCCAGGTCAAGGAATACGGGATTGTAGCCTATTATGTTTCTGGAGAGGACCATTATCCGATTCTTTCCAGTGGTACGGTTGAAACTAGTCCAGTTAGCCTAGTCAGTCTTCCAGAAACCTATATGTCTGTACTCTTTAACGATGAGCAGCAAGTCAAAACCTTGATTGAACAACTGGCTGAAATCAGCCCAGAGATTAAGCAAGCGATCAAAACGATTGAATTGGCTCCAACTAGTGTAACCAGTGATCTGCTCAAGATTACCATGTATGATACGGATGAAATTTTGGTTCCTCTATCAGAACTAGGTAAAAAATTGCCTTATTATAGTAAGATAAAACCACAATTGACAGTACCAAGTGGTATTGATATGGAAGTTGGTATCTATAGTTATAGTTTGGCGGATAAGGCGCTTGAGGAAGAAAGAATCAAGGCAAAAGAAGAGGAAAAGAAAAAGCTGGAAGAAGAGAAGAAAAAACAAGAAGAACAAGGTAATCAAAACCAAACAACTCAACAATCACAGAGTCGATAAGCTTGAGAGCATTCTATCGACTTGATTGTGAGTCTTGACTTTAAAGTTCTTCGGATACTAGTTTTTACTTGACAAGTCCCGCTTTAAATAATAGAATAGTTAAAAATCTTTAAAGCAGTCCAGAGAGGCAGCTAAGGTTAGACGGTGAAAGGGTGGATTCTACCCATTTTTCGTGGAACCTTGCTGTTGGCAGGTTCCTTTTTTGTAGTCTCTTTGACGGAAGCTGGGCTGATAAGAAAGATAAGAGGAGAAACGCATGCGTGAAAGTCGCCCAGTCATAGCTCTGGATTTTCCAAGTTTTGAAGAAGCCAAGAAGTTCTTAGCCCTATTTCCAGCAGAGGAAAAGCTCTATGTCAAAGTAGGAATGGAAATCTACTATGCTGTAGGACCTGAAGTTGTCCGTTATTTGAAGTCATTAGGACATAGTGTCTTTTTGGATCTCAAACTGCATGATATTCCCAATACAGTCAAATCAACCATGAAAATCTTATCCAACCTAGGAGTTGATATGACCAATGTGCAGGCAGCAGGTGGAGTTGAGATGATGCAGGCAGCGCGTGAAGGATTGGGAGACAAGGGGATTCTCATAGCTGTGACCCAATTAACCTCAACCTCGGAGGAACAAATGCAAGAGTGTCAAAATATCCAAACCAGCCTCCAAGAGTCGGTTATCCACTATGCCCAGAAAACAGTTGAAGCGGGTCTAGATGGAGTCGTTTGCTCGGCTCAAGAAGCCAAGCTTATCAAACAAGCAACTCATGATGACTTTATCTGTCTGACACCAGGGATTCGCCCAAGAGGGACAGAAGCAGGGGATCAGAAACGGGTAGTAACCCCAGGACAAGCTTACCAGATTGGCAGTGACTACATCGTAGTTGGGCGTCCGATTACGCAAGCAGCTGATCCAGTCGCAGCCTACCATGCCATCAAAGAAGAATGGACACAAGATTGGGTTTAAAAAGAAGATTCATTTAACACTATAAAAAGGAGCACACCATGACACTTGCTAAAGATATCGCTAGCCATCTATTGAAAATTCAAGCCGTTTACCTCAAGCCAGAAGAACCTTTTACTTGGGCATCAGGCATTAAGTCACCGATTTATACGGACAACCGTGTGACGCTTGCTTACCCAGAAACGCGTAGCTTGATTGAAAATGGTTTTGTGGAAGCCATCAAGGCAGAATTCCCAGAGGTAGAAGTGATTGCAGGAACAGCGACTGCAGGCATTCCGCATGGTGCCATCATTGCTGATAAGATGAACTTGCCATTTGCCTATATCCGTAGCAAACCAAAAGACCACGGAGCTGGTAATCAAATCGAAGGCCGTGTAGCTCAAGGTCAAAAAATGGTAGTGGTTGAAGACCTCATTTCAACTGGTGGTTCTGTTCTTGAAGCAGTAGCAGCAGCAAAGCGAGAAGGAGCAGATGTGCTTGGAGTTGTAGCGATTTTCAGTTACCAATTGCCAAAAGCAGATAAGAATTTCGCAGACGCAGGTGTCAAACTTGTGACGCTTTCTAACTACAGTGAATTGATTCACCTAGCCCAAGAAGAAGGCTATATCACACCAGAAGGGCTCGACCTTCTAAAACGATTTAAAGAAGACCAAGAAAATTGGCAAAATGCTTAAGACGTAAAAAATCAGGTAGTCACTAGGATTACCTGATTTCTTTTTGTAATGTTATTGGATCTTATACTCAATGAAAATCAAATATAATCCAAGGTGAAGCTGATGTGGTTTGAAGAGTATTGCTTGTTTTATATTGTGAACAATGGTAGGGAGGGTAGATAACGTAGATATTATGACATAAGAATAAATATTAGAACTAGATAAATGTGTTACGAATATTAGAATCGGGAGTTTCTTCGATAAATTCAACGATATCATTTGGAAGACAATCTAAAATCCGACATAGCTTTTCTAAAGTTAGTAAAGTTATGTTTTTATTTTTCTTTAGGCTGTCAAGAGTTTTATTATCAACTCCGGATTTTAATAACTTGTATTGAGAAACTTCTTTTTTCTTCATTGTAGCCCAGAGTGGGTTAAAACTGATTATCGTCATCAACTCCTTTTACTTAATTATAAGAAAAAAGTATCTGACTTCATATTGTGTATATATCCACAATATGATAAAATAACAAGGAAAGGAGATTTATGGATGAATAAGAATGATATTATTTCTCAAGAGGAGAATGAGTTAGATTATTTTTTAGGAATTATTCCGGATGAATCTAAGTCAGATTTGTTTGATGAATGGACTATTTGGGAAGCCTATGTAAAAGGGAGGTTGCCAAATAAACATTGGTCTGAAGTTTTTGATAATGGTGCATACCATTCACTTGATGTCATTACTGCAGAAGGCAAAAAATATGAATATTATCCTATCGCTAATCCGCAATCATACCAGACTGTTTTACAAGAATATCTTTCGACAATAGAAGAGCCTAAACGTAGTAGAAACTTAATAGTTGAAGCTGCTATTTGGTCTAAAAGAGTAGAAGATCTGACTAAGTATTTTTATATAGTAGATGGAAAACATGTTTCTCTTATCAACCCGAAATTAAGTGTTTTGGGATGGATTTTTAGAATTTTAGGTTCATTGTTCTTAGTTGCTTATATAGATAGACTTGGTGAATTTTCTAGTTCTGGTTTAGGAATCTTAAGTAAACCTTTTGAATACTCCCTTTGGGTGGGAGCATGGGTTCTGCTATGGTCTCCAATTTATTTTGCTTATCAACGAGTGAAGCATGAAAAACCAATAGCAGATCAAGTAAAAAAACATAAGGATGAAGTTGCTCAAGCTAGAAACTATTGTATGGAGAAATTGAATAGTATTCCATTTGTTTATGCAAGGCAACAAGCAGGGTTAGATATTCATTTTGATGCTTTTGCTTATATGGTTAATGTAATTGATCAAGGTAGAGCCTATGACTTAGGACAAGCGCAAAATATGTATGAAGACATGATGAGGACAGAGCAATTAAATTATCAGTTTCAAGAATTACAAAGAAAAGTTGATTACAATAACAAAATGACAACAATTAATACATTTACAAATTTAATGAAATAATAGATTAGGAGAAATAAGATGTTTGGAAAACCGAAATATGAAAGTGATATTGATCAAACAGTTAGAGATATGTGGTGGGGTTTTGCCATTTTTATAACTGTAATGTACTTTTTAGTCAAAGCAACTTACTATGTCGCATTGCCGTTTTATACTTTATTTACTCATTTGTTTGAAGAAAAAATCCAACAGAAAGAATATCTAAACTGGATGAGATTTTTACCTTTGACTTGGTTTATGAGTGGAGAGACCAAAGAAATGAGACGAGCTGCTGTGAGCTGTACTATACTGCCGATTTCGCTACCTTTATTTTTAATTTTTAATTATCTATATAGTATTAAAGTAATTGGCGATAGCTTTTCCATTTTTATTTTGATTTTATTTACTTGTAGTCTAGGAGGCATTATAGGTACTGTTAGAAATTATTGTTTTTCTAAAAAATATATTAGATAGTGTCAGTATGTAAAAATATAATCATTGAAAAGTCAGGAAAATAAAGATGGATAGACAAAATACTAATGAAAAAAAGACTTTGAAAAAAGGTAGAAGAGGTTGGGTAATCTCAGCTGCAATTGTCGCGCTTTTAGGAATTTCAGCTGGAACTGTTGTGTTGCAAAATCAATCGAGTCAAAACCAAGGACAATGTGAAAGTGTTACCGTTCCATACTCTTCTTCAAAAGAAAAAGAATACTCAACAACTGATACTATTAAAGAAACAGAGAAGAGTTTCCTACCTAAAGTAGATGCCAAAGAGGAATTGGCTAAAGCATTTGTAGCTACTAAAAAAGTTGGTGCTGAAGATTCGATTAAATCTCTCGATAAATCATATGAAAAATTATCAGAAATAACGAAGGTAGAGGAAAAGCTTAAGTCACAGGTAAGAACTGAGGGGGAAGACGCAGTTGAGCAAGTTTCTAGATCAGAAGTAGCTAACAAAGATAATAAAATATTGGAAAAATCTGATAACTTAACTAAAAAAGGTGAAGTAGAAAAATCAACATCAGAAAAAGGGAAACTGGTTGTTCAACCAGAACCGCCATCACTTGTAGTTACAGATGACAAAGGTATTTCAGCTGTTCAACCAGAGCTACCAGAATTGGTAGTTACTGAAAAGGGAACACCCGAAGTTCAACCTGTATTGCCTGAGTTGGTAGTTAGTGAAAACGGTACACCAGAAGTTCAGTCAGCATTGCCAGAATTGGTAGTTACTGAAAAGGGAACACCCGAAGTTCAGCCAGCATTACCAGAATTGGTAATTGCTGAAAAGGGAACACCCGAAGTTCAACCTGTATTGCCTGAGTTGGTAGTTAGTGAAAAAGGAGCACCCGAAGTCCAGTCAGCATTACCTGAAGCTAAACCAGAAAAAGATAAGGTCTTAGATAAAAAGGAAGAGAAGAAAGAAGTTGACGTGAAACCGACAACTCCAACTGTTCCAGAAAACAAAGATCAAACAACTGGTACTTCGACTAAAGAAGAAAAAACTTTAGATGAGAAAACAGAAAAAGTTGATGTTAAAGCAACTGAAACTGTTTCAGCAGATAAAGAGAAAACTCAAGGTGGTACTTCTGATAAAGTAGTTGGTGAAACAACAAAAGAAGAAGTTGTAAAACCAGCTACTCCTGCGAAACCTGAAGTTAAGAAAACAATTACTACTCGTACAGAAGTCGAGACATCAGTGATTGAGCCTGGGGTACAATATGTTCCAGATGCCAATCTTAAAATTGGTGAGACTCAAGTTATTAAAGAGGGAGTTGCTGGTAAAACAGAAATCACTTATACTGTAACACTTGAAGACGGTGTTGTTGTAAGTCGAGTTGCAACAGGAACTCAAACAACTCCTGCAGTTGATAAAGTAGTTCATGTTGGTACTAAAACTACTAAAGAAGTTGTTCGTACTACAAAAGAAGAGGTTGTTCGCACTCCTATTCTCCGAGGGACACAATATGTTTCAGATGAAAACTTGGATGCTGGTGTAGAAAAAGAGGTTGAAGCCGGTCAAGATGGTGAAAAACTTGAAGTCTATACTGTAATACTTGAAGATGGTGTTGAAACCGGTCGTGAATTGGTTTCATCAACTCAAAAAGAATCCAAGGATAAAGTTATTCATGTTGGAACTAAAGTTGCTAAGAAAAATATTGAAACTGTAGCTCGTGAAGTTCACAAAGTTGAACATAAAGTTACAAGCAACACAAATCCAGATCTTCCTAAAGGTGAGAAAAAGGTTATTCAAGCTGGTAAGGATGGTTCTTATGAACTTGTTACTACAGTTGTAACTAGACCAGATGGAACAGAAGTTTCTCGAACTCAAGTAAGAGAAAATGAAGTTTCTCCAGTAGATGAAATCGTAGAAGTTGGAACTGGCGAAAACATTGAAACAAGTCGAACTTCTCAAAAAGTTGAAGTAAATTACGAAACTGAAGAAGTTAAAGATAAAACTCTAAACGAAGGTAAACGTGTAGTTGAGACTAAGGGTCAAAAAGGTTCTTATACTGAAACTACAATTGTTTATGGGAATGGTCGTTCATCAGTTGTTAAAAGTGATGAAGTAAAACCGGTCAAAGAAATTGTTCGTGTGGGAACTCATAAAGTAGTTACTGAAACTAAAACTCGTGTTGAGCGCAAAGAGGGTGCTAACTTCAATACTGTTGAAGAAACAAGCGATAAACTTTTCAATGACCAACGAGTTGTAAAAACTCCAGGCCGAAAAGGTGAAATCGTTGAAAACTACAAAGACTACTACGAAGATGGCAAACTTGTTAAGAGTGAGCTAATCAATACTGAAACTGTTCCAGCAGTTGATGAAGTAGTTGAAGTTGGCACTAAAGAGCGTTATACTTATGCTAACGAAGACAAAGTTATTACCGCTGAAGGTGAAAAACGAGTTGCTGCCCCTGAACTTTTTGAAGGCGATGAAAGAGTTGAAGATGCGGTAAATGGTAAGGAAACTTACAAAGTTAAGTACAGCAATGAGGAAAATCAAAACCGTACAGAGATAAGTCGAGAACTTATCAAAACTGTTCCTGCAAAACAAAAAGTTGTTCATTATGGAACTAAGAAATTGATGTCTGAAGTTACTGAAGAAGAAACTGAAACAATTTCACACGGTGCTCGAACTGAAAATGATTCCAACCTTTTTGAAGGGGAATCTCGTACAGAAAATGGTCGTGACGGATTTAAACGTTACCGCAAAGTTATTTTAGTAAACAACAAAACGGGTGAACGAACGGTTAAAAGTCGTGAACTAGTTGAAAGTCAAGATGCAGTTGACACAATTACCTTTAATGGTACCAAGAAAAAACGTGTCGCTGATCCAACAGATGTTGTGGTTCCAACTAATGATGATAACTACGACATTGATGGTACATGGAAAGATATTAAGAGCTTAGGTGAAAATGGTTTGGATCCAAACAATGAAGATCACCGTAGCGCCAAGTACCTACATGATAATCTTTCTCAAGCTGATAAAGATCGTGTGGCTGTTGATGAAACAGATGACGGAGATGATCTTCCTCGAGACAGTGGACTTATCTCAGTTTGGAAAGCTTCTCGCCTTTCTCAAGCAGAACTTGAC
Source organism: Streptococcus pseudopneumoniae (assembly GCF_001068775.1). GTDB lineage: Bacteria > Bacillota > Bacilli > Lactobacillales > Streptococcaceae > Streptococcus > Streptococcus pseudopneumoniae_N. The sequence goes on along the minus strand of NZ_JWAJ01000137.1, from coordinate 34,890 downwards.
AAGCTTGAACAGATTGTAGATAATCGTAAACTTAATGAACACTTCATGGAACTTCTTAATGAAGAACGCATTCGTAAAGGCTTGACACCTGCAACAATCGCAGCAGATGATAGCGAATTAACTCGAGTTGCTAATATTCGTGCTAATGAGATGGCAGATTATGGATCTTTACGTTATCAAGGTAAGAAGGAAGGTAAGCATAAACGTCCTGATGGTTCTCGTTGGTCAACTGCTTATGATCCAGATTTCTACAAACAAACAAATGCAATGACAGAAAACGCAGCAGAAGCAACTGATGTTTGGGATATTGTGAGTCTTACAAATGAAAAGGCATTAGCTCATAATTTCTATACTGTATGGAAACACTCACCAGGTCACTATGCTGCAATGATGATGGGTGATGGCTATAGTCCAGCAGATAAGAACGTACAATTCCGTGTGGCTCTTGGATTCGCAAATCATTCATTGACTTCTGATAATCCAACAAACGTTGTCGCTATGATGGAAATTGCATCTATGATGGACTAGATAAAAAACGAACAAGATAGAGATTCTGATTACCAGAATTCTAGTCTTGTCCGTTTTTCTTTTTTAAACTTAATCAACTTTTCCACCTTCAACAACTAGGTCATCTGCTTTAGCAGCGTCACCGTAAGTTGGGTGGAGTGTTTTTTCATAGGCTTTGTGGAAGAAGTTTTCCTTACCTAATTTTTCGATTTCTTGGTTGATGTAGTCAAGTAATTCTTGGTTACCTTTTTGGACTGCTGGTGCGATGGTATCTGGGTTACCTAGAGAGGTAATTCCTACTTCAAATCCTTTATTTTCAAGCGCCCAAGCTAGGACTTCAGTATTGTCAGTAGAGAAGGCATCTCCACGTCCATCAAGAAGGGCTTGGTAGGCATCGCTATATTGATCGTATTTTTGGAGTTTTACTTCTGGGTGATTTTTCTCAAAGTAAGTTTCAGCAGTTGTTCCTTTGGTAACGATCAAGGTTTTGCCTTCAAGTTCTTTAACGTCCTTGATGACTTTATCTTTTGGTGACACAACACCGAGAGAAACTTTCATGTAAGGAAGGGCAAAGTCAACTTGTTTCTTACGTTCGTCAGTAACTGTGAAGTTGGCAAGGGTGATATCAACCTTGTTAGAAATCAAGTATTCAGCACGGTTGGCAGCATCAACAGAAACGTATTTGACCTTGACACCAAGGTCTTGTGCTAATTGGTTACCTAGTTCGATATCATAACCTTGGTAAGAACCGTCGTTGTCAACGTAACCAAAGGGTTTTTTGTCTCCAAATACCGCGATTCGTAGTTCACCGCTTTTTTTAATTTCATCAAGGGTGCGAGCCTTGGCAGTGGTTTTACCAGACGATGAACCAGCATTTCCACCTGAGCTACAAGCTGTGACAAAGATAAGGGCAAAGGCAAGTGCCAAAACAGTTAAGAGTGGTTTGAATAGTTTCATAAAAATCTCCTTTATAGGTATGAGCCAAATTGGCTAAAGTCAAAGACGTTTAAAAATTCCTGTGCTCGTTTGGTTTTAGGATTGGTAAAGAAGGCTTGAGCTGTTCCCTCTTCAGCAATTTTCCCTTGGTCAAGGAAGATAATTCGGTCCGCAATGGCTTGGGCAAATTGCATTTCGTGGGTTACTAAAATCATGGTGCGCCCTTCTTGGGCCAAATCATTGATAAGTTCCAGGACCTCACGCACCATTTCTGGATCCAATGAAGCCGTCACTTCATCAAAGAGGATAATTTCTGGATGCATGAGCAGGGCACGGACAATCGCAACCCGTTGCTTCTGTCCACCAGATAATTGACGGGCAAAGCTATGTTGTTTATCCAGCAAACCGACACGTTCCAGTAGTTGCAAAGCTTCCTCCGTTACCTCTTTCTTGTCCCTTCCCTGAGCCTTGATTGGGCCTAGAATGAGGTTTTGTAGGACATCCAGATGGGGAAAGAGTTCATAACTTTGAAAGACCATGCCAATTTTTTGGCGAACTAGGTGAAAATCTTTTTGATTGCCAATAATGGACTGGCCATCCAGAAGGATATCTCCACCTTGAATACTTTCTAAGCCATTGAGGCAACGAAGCAGGGTGCTTTTCCCACAACCAGATGGCCCAAGAATAACCACAACTTCCCCTTTTTTGATATTTAGAGAAAGACCTTGGAGGATAGGATTGTCTCCGAAGGATTTTTTTAGTTCCTTGATTTCTAAAATAGTTTCAGACATTTAGTTCCTCCAATGTTTTTCTAAGTGTGTGGAAAGTTTGGAAATAGGGAAGCAGATTGCGAAATACAAGACCAGAATGGTTCCATAAATCCAAAAGGAAGCAGTTGGGATAGTTAGGCGATTGCTATCGATGATTTGCTGTCCAACCTTGGTCACTTCAACAACCCCAATCAAAACAACTAAAGAAGTGGTTTTGATCATCCGAGTAACAAGATTGATGGCCTGCGGTAACAGTCTTCTCAAAACCTGTGGGATGATGATATGATAGTAAAGTTGAACATTGGTCAAACCTAGCGCCTGTCCGCTTTCAAACTGATGCTTAGGGAGGGAAGTGATAGCTCCACGTACCAAGTCCCCCATTTCAGCTGTTCCCCAGAGGGTAAAAACGATAATAGCAGAAGTCTCTCCTGAGATATTGATATTAAAGTTTCGAGCCAAGCCGAAATAAACAATGAAGAGTAGCACCAGCTGGGGCATGATACGGATAAATTCTAGATACAATCGTGTCAAAAATCGTACGATTCTAGAATGGGAGGTCATGACAATTCCCATGACTGTTCCGAAAATCATGGATAAGAGGACAGACAGGATAGAAATCCCAATCGTGACTCCCAATCCCTGTAAGATTCTCAGGAGATTATTTCCCTGAAAGAGTACTTGCATTCCCGAATCCTGCATGACGAAGCCTCCTTTCTATCCAGCTAAAGACTAGTGAAATAGGTAGAAGCATGATAAGGTAAGCAACCACCAACATGGCAAGTGCGATATCTGTTTCATAGTAGAGTCCGATCAAGTCCTTAGCAACGTACATAAGATCAGCAAGGGCAACTGCTGAGAAGACAGATGTTTCCTTGATGAGGAAAATAACATTGGCGCTAAAGGATGGTAGAGCCACCGCAGTCGCTTGTCGAAGAACCACGTAGCGAAAAACCTGAAATGGAGTAAGCCCAATGGCTAAACCGATTTCATGCTGGGTTTGACTGACTGCTTCTAGCCCGCTTCGGAAGGATTCTGCCATATAGGCACCACCTAAAAAGATGAGACCGACTGTTGCACAGACTTCTGAAGAAAGAACAATCCCTATTCGAGGTAGGCCGAAATAGAGAAAGAAAAGTTGTATCAAAAGGGGTGTATTTCGTGAAAGTTCGATATAGGCTGTTGCCAACTGGGAGAAAACAGGAAGGCGGTAATGCCGGATGACACTGACGATGAGCCCCAGCAAAAAAGAACCTAGAATTCCCCAAACTGCAATATGCAAGGTCAAAAAGAATGCCTCTTGATAAAATGGTAGATATTGTTTAACAATAGACCAATCCAAACTAAAACCTCCCATCTAGAAATGATAAAAACATTGTAGCATTAAAAGGGAGCTTTGGATAATATGTATTTTTTATTGTGGTGATAAAAAATATTTATATCGGCGATAAATTTTAAAAATGTGATTTTTTGGGTTGACAAATGTAGATTTTAAGAGTATACTGATAATTGTAATTGACAAATGTAGATTTTGGAGGTGTGCTGATGCAGATTTCGGATGCAGAATGGCAGGTTATGAAGATTATTTGGATGCAGGGAGAACAGACAAGTACTGATCTGATAAAAGTATTAGAGAAAAGGTTTAGCTGGTCTAAGTCCACGATTCAGACACTCTTGGCTCGTTTGGTGGAGAAAGAATGTTTGACTCGGGAAAAGCAGGGCAAGTCCTTTGTCTATTCAGCCCTGTTGTCACAGGAAGATAGCAAGAAGTTACTTGTCCAAGATATCAAAGATAAGCTTTGTTCCCGCAGGATAAAGCATTTAGTAGCTGATTTGATAGAAGAATGTGACTTTACCCTAGCTGACTTGGAAGACTTGGAAGCTACGATTTCTGAGAAAAAATCAAACGCTGTGACAGAAGTAAGATGTAATTGTATGTAAAGGAGACGCTATGTTAAATCTATTTGTATCTATTATTGTTTTAGGAATGATTGCTTTTATCCTCTTTTGGTTTTTCAAAAAACCGCAAGAAGATGCTAAGAGAGCCCAGCAAAAGAATGGCTATCAGGAGATTCGAGTGGAGGTCATGGGGGGCTACACTCCAGGAACCATTATCCTCAAAAAATCGCAACCTGCTCGCATTATTTTTGATCGAAAAGATCCTTCACCTTGCTTGGACCAAATCGTTTTTCCAGACTTTGGAGTGCATGCAGATCTGCCTATGGGAGACCAATATGTGGTTGAAATCACTCCTGAAGAAGCAGGTGAGTATGGTTTCTCTTGTGGCATGAATATGATGCACGGTAAGATGATTGTAGAATAGGAGAAGGATATGACTGAAATTGTAAAAGCAAGCCTTGAAAATGGTGTTCAAAAAATCCGTATCACGGCAGAAAAAGGCTATCATCCAGCCCATATTCAACTACAAAAAGGAATTCCTGCTGAGATTACCTTTCATCGTGTGACACCATCAAACTGCTATAAGGAGATTCTCTTCGAAGAAGAAGGGATTCTAGAATCAATCGCTCAAGATGAGGAAAAAGTCATTCGTTTTACTCCTCAAGACTTGGGCGAGCATGAATTTTCATGCGGCATGAAGATGCAAAAGGGAACATATACTGTTGTTGAAAAAACGAAAAAGTCCCTCAGTCTTTTACAACGTTTTTGGATTACTAGTATCTTTACTGTGCCTCTTGTGATTCTCATGATTGGGATGTCTACAGGAGGAATTAGTCACCAAGTCATGCGTTGGGGCACCTTTTTAGCCACAACACCCATTATGCTGGTAGCTGGAGTTCCATATATCAGAAGCGCCTGGGCTAGTTTTAAAAAGCACAATTCCAACATGGATACCTTGGTTGCTCTGGGAACCCTAGTGGCCTATTTCTATAGCTTAGTTGCCCTCTTCACTGGTCTGCCCGTTTACTTTGAAAGTGCTGCATTTATCCTCTTCTTCATTCTTTTGGGAGCAGTTTTTGAGGAAAAAATGCGAAAAAATACTTCGCAGGCAGTCGAAAAATTATTAGACCTACAAGCAAAAACAGCAGAGGTTTTGCGTGATGATGTTTATGTTCAAATACCTCTAGAACAAGTCAAAGTTGGGGATCTCATTCGCGTTCGACCAGGTGAAAAAATTGCCGTTGATGGGACTGTATTAGAAGGTGAAACGAGTATTGATGAATCAATGGTGACTGGGGAAAGTATTCCAGTCGATAAATCAGTTGGAGATGCTGTCATTGGTTCAACCATCAATAATAGTGGTACGATCATCTTTAGAGCTGAAAAAGTTGGTTCTGAGACTATGCTGGCTCAGATTGTGGACTTTGTGAAGAAAGCTCAAACGAGTCGTGCTCCTATTCAAGATTTGACCGACAAGATTTCTGGGATTTTTGTACCAGCAGTTGTCATTTTAGGACTTCTTACTTTTTGGGTTTGGTTTGTTTTACTTGGAGATAGCTTTGTGACTTCACTTCTCTACGGAGTTGCTGTTTTGATTATTGCCTGCCCTTGTGCACTAGGACTTGCGACACCGACAGCACTCATGGTTGGAACAGGGCGAAGTGCCAAGATGGGGATTCTTCTCAAAAATGGTACTGTTTTACAGGAAATCCAAAAAGTCCAAACGGTTGTTTTTGATAAGACAGGAACCTTGACCGAAGGGAAACCAGTGGTAACAGATGTTATCGGAGATGAAGGAGAAGTGCTAAGTTTGGCTGCTTCACTGGAAGATGTATCTCAACACCCGCTAGCTCAAGCTATTGTTAATCGTGCTACTGAACTAGGAATTAGCCTTTACCCAGTGGAAAACTTCCAAGCCATACATGGAAAAGGTGTGACTGGAATTATTAATGGTAAACAAGTCTTGCTGGGTAATGCTAAACTTTTAGCTGACCTTGCTATTCCACATGATTATCAAGAACGATTTGATTTGCTTGAGAAAGAAGCAAAAACAGTTGTCTTCCTATCCGTAGATGGTCAGTTAAAAGGCTTAATTGCCTTGCAGGATGTCCCTAAGGAAAATGCTCGAGAAGCTATTGCTAAATTGAAAAAACGTGGTCTTAGAACTGTCATGCTTACCGGAGATAATGCTGGAGTAGCCCATGCGATTGCAGAGCAAATTGGAATCGAAGAAGTAATCGCAAATGTCTTGCCAGAGGAAAAGGCACATGAAATTCACAAGCTTCAAAAGAATGGCAAATTGGCCTTTGTTGGAGATGGTATCAATGATGCGCCGGCCCTCAGTGTAGCGGATGTCGGAATTGCCATGGGCTCTGGGACTGATATTGCCATTGAATCAGCAGATCTTGTCCTTACAACCAACAATTTACTAGGATTGGCACGTGCTTTTGATATGAGTAAGAAGACCTTTAATCGTATTCTACTCAATCTTTTCTGGGCTTCTATCTATAACCTCATTGGTATTCCGATTGCAGCAGGAGTGTTTTCTGTTCTTGGTTTGGTACTCAATCCAGAACTTGCAGGATTGGCCATGGCCTTTAGTTCAGTATCTGTTCTAATCAGTTCTCTCATGCTTAATTTTACTAAAGTCGATTAATACTCTTCGAAAATCAAATTCAAACCACGTCAGCTTCACCTTGCCGTACTCAAGTACAGCCTGCGGCTAGCTTCCTAGTTTGCTCTTTGATTTTCATTGAGTATAAAAAGGCGGTTTTAACCGCTTTTTTGCTATTCTAAAACAGATATTCAAAACGTTTTCAATCTGTACTGTAATAGAGAATGTAGTTTTGTGAGCACATTCTTATGAAACTATAAGTAAATGTGATAAATTAGGAGTGTAAATTTACTGAATCGTTTTCAAAAAACATATAAAAGCGCTTTTATTATTCATCAAATTAACTTTTAAGGAGAGTTATCATTATGACTCAAGGGAAAATTACTGCATCAGCAGCAATGCTTAACGTATTGAAAACATGGGGCGTAGACACTATCTACGGTATCCCATCAGGAACACTCAGCTCACTTATGGACGCTTTGGCTGAAGACAAAGATATCCGTTTCTTGCAAGTTCGCCACGAAGAAACAGGCGCTCTTGCAGCGGTTATGCAAGCTAAATTTGGCGGTTCTATCGGTGTTGCAGTTGGTTCAGGTGGTCCAGGTGCGACTCACTTGATCAACGGTGTTTACGATGCAGCTATGGATAACACTCCATTCCTTGCTATCCTTGGATCACGTCCAGTTAACGAATTGAACATGGATGCTTTCCAAGAGCTTAACCAAAACCCAATGTACAACGGTATCGCTGTTTACAACAAACGTGTAGCTTACGCAGAGCAATTGCCAAAAGTGATTGACGAAGCTTGCCGTGCTGCCGTTTCTAAAAAAGGTCCAGCTGTTGTTGAAATTCCAGTAAACTTCGGTTTCCAAGAAATCGACGAAAGTTCATACTACGGTTCAGGTTCTTACGAGCGTTCATTTATCGCTCCTGCTTTGAACGAAGTTGAAATCGACAAAGCTGTTGAAATTTTGAACAACGCTGAACGTCCAGTTATCTACGCTGGTTACGGTGGTGTGAAAGCTGGTGAAGTAATCACTGAATTGTCACGTAAAATCAAAGCACCAATCATCACAACTGGTAAAAACTTTGAAGCTTTTGAATGGAACTACGAAGGTTTGACAGGTTCTGCTTACCGTGTTGGTTGGAAACCAGCCAACGAAGTGGTCTTTGAAGCAGACACAGTTCTTTTCCTTGGTTCAAACTTCCCATTTGCTGAAGTTTACGAAGCATTCAAAAATACTGAAAAATTCATCCAAGTCGATATCGACCCTTACAAACTTGGTAAACGTCACGCCCTTGACGCTTCAATCCTTGGTGATGCAGGTCAAGCAGCTAAAGCTATCCTTGACAAAGTGAACCCAGTTGAATCTACTCCATGGTGGCGTGCAAACGTGAAGAACAACCAAAACTGGCGTGATTACATGAACAAACTCGAAGGTAAAACTGAGGGTGAATTGCAATTGTATCAAGTTTACAATGCAATCAACAAACATGCTGATCAAGACGCTATCTACTCAATCGACGTAGGTGACACTACTCAAACATCTACTCGTCACCTTCACATGACACCTAAGAACATGTGGCGTACATCTCCACTCTTTGCGACAATGGGTATTGCCCTTCCTGGTGGTATCGCTGCTAAGAAAGACAATCCAGATCGCCAAGTATGGAACATCATGGGTGACGGTGCATTCAACATGTGCTACCCAGACGTTATCACAAACGTTCAATACGACCTTCCAGTTATCAACGTTGTCTTCTCAAATGGTAAATATGCCTTCATCAAGGACAAATACGAAGACACAAACAAACACTTGTTTGGTTGTGACTTCCCTAATGCTGACTATGCGAAAATCGCTGAAGCGCAAGGTGCTGTAGGGTTCACTGTGAACCGTATCGAAGATATCGATGCAGTTGTTGCAGAAGCTGTTAAATTGAACAAAGAAGGTAAAACTGTTGTGATCGATGCTCACATCACTCAACACCGTCCACTTCCAGTAGAAGTACTTGAGTTGGATCCAAAACAACACTCAGAAGAAGCTATCAAAGCCTTCAAGGAAAAATACGAAGCTGAAGAGCTTGTACCATTCCGCCTCTTCTTGGAAGAAGAAGGATTGCAATCACGCGCAATTAAATAATTCCTCTCGACGAAAATCAAAAAGTAAACATTGTAGATTTTATGCATTGATTTTCTTAGAGGGAAACTTGAAAAGATCGGAGCCATCCGGTCTTTTTATGGAGGAGAGTAAATGAATTTAAATCAATTGGATATTATCGTTTCAGATGTTCCCCAAGTCTGTGCTGACCTGGAGCGTATTTTGGACAAAAAAGCCGATTATGTTGATGATGGTTTTGCTCAGTTCACGATTGGCAGTCACTGCCTCATGTTCTCCCGAAATCATTTAATTCCTTTGGAAGATTTTCAGTCAGGAATCATTATTCATATCGAGGTTGAGGATGTAGACCTGAACTACAAACGGTTGAAAGAGCTTGGTGTCGAGATTTTACACGGTCCTTGTGAAACGGATTGGGGGACAGAGTCCTTATTAGTTAAAGGTCCTGCTGGTCTAGTTATTGATTTTTATTGAATGAAATAGGTCGCTTAGTCATTTGAAGTTAACCTTAGCTATTTTTAAAACAGAAATTAAGAACATAAACTATTAAAAGATCGGAGCCATCCGGTCTTTTTTATATAAAGAACTTGCATATAAATGGTTGACAGCGCTATCCTGAAATCTTATAATAAAAATGTAACTGATATGGAAAGGAGAAATATTTTTAAATAGATATAGTAAGAGGGCTTCTTTATTTTATTAGGAAGAGAGAGTGAAGATGGCGTTCAGTTTACCGCTCGACTTTATGGTTCTGGGAAACCTTACAATTGTCACATAATGACCAATGAACCTTGAGATTGAAAGTATCTCCATGAATGGACGCGAATAGATATTAGGAGAAAAGAGATGCAAAAAAAGGATATTTATTTAATCTGTATTACCATGATTATCTGTTCAATTATTCTAGGATTGATTATAGGTAGTTTTATTCTTCGTGGTCTGGAAGATATTGCTGCAATAATTAACCATGGCTTGCTGACAATCAATCGATTAATAGCATGAGGTATTAATTTTCTTACATTTTGATGACTGAAAAGATCGGAGCAATCCGGTCTTTTTCTTGTCTTTTCTGTTAAATTTGTTAAAATAGCTTCATAACAATGTTTTAAGGAGAAAAATATGCCAACAACTTTCTTTCTATTAATTGGCTTAATGATGTTAGGATTTGCTGCCTTCACCTATTTTATGTTTTCCTATTTTATATTTAGTAATTATAGCAATGCCAAGAGATGTACCGAAAGAACGGAAGGAGTTATTATCCGATATTCCTATGCTCTTTATAATGGGATTAGTCTCCCAGTTGTTGAATACACTGTTGATGGGAACCAATACAAGGTCGTAGGGCCTAAATTTCTATCTGCTATTTCAAATACAATCAGTACTCCCTTAGGTTCAATCGTATCTGATGTAAAAACGGATAATTTTGAAAATGGTGAAATTCCACAAGTTTTAAGATACAAAGTTAAGGGGAATAGTTTTTTGTCTTTTACAAAATCTCCACTTAAGGAAGGCTTTCCAATTGGTGGAAAAGTTGCTGTTTATTATGATCCTAAAAAACCAAAACATTCCTATGTAGAAAGACCACTAAGACCTGGGCGATATGCATGGTTGGTAAAATGTTTTATCTATCTCAATGTTTTTATTATGGTTGCTCTAGCTTTCTTTATCATGTTTATTCTTCCAAATCTTATGAAATAAAGCAGTTTTGTATACAAACTTCAACTACCCTATTTGGCTTCTATGTTCATCGTAGAAGCTTTTTTGTAAAGAAAATGCTTTTCTTAAAACATTTTTTGGAGCTATTTCAGGAATTTTTAAATGTTTGATAGTATAATAGTACCAGGAAATCATATGAGGTAAAGTGATGACAGAAATACTACAATTTCCAGAGGGTTTTCTCTGGGGTGGTGCAACAGCAGCCAACCAATGCGAGGGTGCTTATAATTTAGACGGTCGTGGGTTGGCGAATGTTGATGTTGTTCCAATCGGTAAGGACCGTGAAATCATCATCACAGGTCAGAAAAAGATGTTTTCTTTTGAGGAGGGCTATTTTTACCCAGCCAAGCAAGCTATTGATATGTACCATCATTACAAGGAAGATATTGCCCTTTTTGCGGAAATGGGCTTTAAGACCTATCGGCTTTCCATCGCTTGGACTCGGATTTTTCCTAAGGGTGACGAAGCGGAGCCAAATGAAGCTGGTCTAGCCTTTTATGAGGATTTATTTAAGGAGTGCCACAAGTATGGAATCCAACCTCTGGTTACTATCACGCATTTCGACTGTCCTATGCACTTGATTGAAGAATATGGTGGTTGGCGCAATCGTCGTATGTTGGACTTCTATGAGAATCTCTGTCGCACACTCTTTACCCGTTATAAGGGCTTGGTCAAATACTGGCTAACATTTAATGAAATTAATATGATTCTCCATGCACCTTTTATGGGAGCTGGTCTCTGTTTTGAAGAAGGTGAAAATCAAGAACAAGTCAAATACCAAGCAGCTCACCATGAGTTGGTAGCTTCAGCTCTGGCGACTAAGCTTGCCCACGAAATTGACCCAGAAAACAAGGTGGGATGCATGTTGGCAGCAGGGCAGTATTATCCTAACACAGCCCATCCGAGAGACTACTGGGCTGCTATGGAGGAAGATCGCAAGAGTTACTTTTTCATTGATGTTCAGGCGCGTGGGGAATACCCAAGCTACGCCAAGAAGCAGTGGGAGCGTGAAGGGATTGAGATTGAAATGACGGCAGAGGATCTAGACTTGTTGAAGAATTACACTGTTGACTTTGTTTCCTTCTCTTACTATGCAAGTCGAGTAGCCTCAGGTGATCCAGAAGTTAAAGAATTAACAGCTGGAAATGTTTTTGCCTCTCTCAAAAATCCCTATCTAGAATCCTCAGAATGGGGATGGCAGATTGACCCATTAGGACTTCGTATCACTCTCAATGCCATCTGGGATCGTTACCAAAAGCCTATGTTCATCGTAGAAAATGGCCTCGGTGCTATTGATACACCGGATGAGAATGGTTATGTAGCAGATGACTATCGGATTGATTATTTAGAAGCTCATATCAAGGCTATGCGAGATGCCATTTACCAAGATGGAGTTAACTTGCTTGGTTATACGACTTGGGGTTGTATCGATCTGGTTTCAGCTGGAACAGGCGAAATGAATAAACGCTATGGCTTTATCTATGTGGATCGTGATAATGAAGATCATGGAAGTCTCAAACGTAGCAAGAAGAAGTCCTTCTACTGGTACAAGGATGTCATTGCCAGCAATGGTGCAAGCATTGAGTAGAACACATTTATTCACTATTTTTACAAAATCTTCTCCCTACTTTATAAGATCTGAAAAAGAGTTCAATTAGACCTAGCTTTTTGCTATAATGATAGGAGAAAAATCAGACAGGAGAATAAGATGTCAGAACCATTATTTTTACAATCAGTTATGCAAGAAAAAATCTGGGGTGGGACTAAACTACGTGATGAGTTTGGCTACGACATTCCAAATGAAAAAATCGGAGAATACTGGGCCATCTCAGCTCATTCAAATGGAGTGTCTAAGGTAGCCAATGGGCGCTATCAAGGAACAGACCTCGCTACTTTGTATGCGGAACACCGTGAATTATTTGGCAATCGTCCAGAGCCTGTATTTCCACTCTTGACCAAAATCCTCGATGCCAACGACTGGCTCAGCGTCCAAGTTCACCCAGACGATGCTTACGGACTCGAGCATGAAGGCGAACTCGGAAAAACTGAATGCTGGTATATTATAGCTGCGGATGAAGATTCAGAGATTATCTATGGTCACAATGCCAAGTCAAAAGAAGAACTCCGTCAGCAAATCGAAGATAAGAACTGGGATGCCTTGCTGACAAAGGTTCCTGTTAAGGCTGGGGATTTCTTCTATGTTCCAAGTGGAACCATGCACGCTATCGGGGCGGGAATCTTGATTCTTGAAACGCAACAGTCTAGTGATACAACCTACCGTGTCTATGACTTTGACCGCAAGGATGATAATGGCAACTTGCGTGAGCTTCATCTTGAAAAATCCATCGATGTTTTAAATATTGGTGAGCCTGCAAATAGCCGTCCTGTGACTGTTAAAGCAGATGATTTGCGTTCAACTCTCCTTGTATCCAATGAATTCTTCGCAGTTTACAAGTGGGAAATTACTGGAAAAGTTGACTTTGAAAAAACAGCTGATTACAGCTTGTTAAGTGTCTTGGCTGGTCAAGGTCAGCTCATTGTAGACGGTAAGGAATATCCAATCCAAAAAGGTAGCCACTTTATCTTGCCAAGCGATGTTGAAGCATGGACTCTGGAAGGGCAAGGTCTAGAATTGATTGTTAGTCATCCATAAAAAGAAAGGGCCTGAGTTCATTACTCAAGTCCTTTTTTGTATTTACATAAATTGGGCGATGAAGACCACGATGATGATGATTGGAATGACGAAACGAAGAAGGAAGAGCCAGACTTGGAAAAGTCCTTGTTTCCACGGTGTTTCATCAAGATGAAGTTCCTCCATTGCCAGTACCTTCTTGAAAATATAGCCTGTAAAGAGAGACAAGCAGAGGGCGCCGAATGGCATGAGGAGGTTGGAAACCAAGAAATCCATAGCGTCAAAGAAGGTCTTCCCAAAGATGTGAACATCCGCCATGACACCGTAAGATAGGGCTGAAGGAATTCCAAAGACAAAGGTCAAGATTCCTAAAATAGCACTCCATTTAGCACGCTTACTGTTGTCCTGATTGGTGATATTACCCACATTGATTTCCAGCATAACGACAGAAGAAGTGACTGTCGCAAAGAGGAAGAGCAAGAGAAAGAGAATATAGAAGATACTTCCAAAAGGCATCTTGTCAAAGAGTTGGGGTAGAACGATAAAGAGGAGACTAGGACCACCTTCAGACTGGATATTGAAGGCTGACATAGCTGGGAAAATAGCTAGTCCTGCCATGATTGATACAGAAATGTTCATGGCAACGATAGACACACCTGATTGGACCAGATTGGTTTTCTTATCTAGGTAAGAAGCATAGGTCAACATGGCCGTAACCCCGAGGGACAAAGCAAAGAATGACTGTCCTAGAGCATAGAGGAAACCAGAACTTGTCAGTTTTGAAAAATCAGGTTTGAGGAAATAAACGACCCCTTCCATAGCATTTGGCAAGCTTAGAGAGCGCCCGATGATAATGACAAAGATGATAAAGAGCAGGGGCATCATAACTTTCGATGCTCTTTCAATTCCTTTTTGAACTCCCTTAGATACGATAAAGATGTTGAGGAAGATAAAGAGTGCTTGAGAACCAAGGGCAATCCAAGGATTAGAAATAATATCTGTGAAGAGCTGGGCATAATCACTGCTAATCCCAACTTGGAAGGCTTTAGCAATAGCGATACCTAGATAAACTAAAACCCATCCCCCGATAACACTGTAAAAGGATAAGAGGATGAAAAGTGCAAAGGCACCGATCCAACCGATAAAATTGTAGTTCTTGTTATCACCCAATTTTCCAAAGGTTTTGATTGCTGACACGCCCGCACTTCGACCGAGGGCAAATTCAGCCAAGAGAAGTGGAAATCCAATCAATAGTGTCGAGATGAGAAAGACCAGTAAAAAACCTCCCCCACCATTGGCAGCAGTCATGTAAGGGAACTTCCAAACGGCCCCAAGACCAATAGCAGAACCTGCAGATGCAAGGATAAAGCCCAGTTTTGAGCCCCATTGCGATTTTTCAGACATTGTTAAACTCCAATCTATTTCTAAATAATAAAAGGCTACTTGAGTTGTCAAATAGCCTTCTCTCAATTGCTCTTTTGAGCTTATTCTTTGATTGATAGACTTGATTATCCTATCATGATTTTTCAAGTCTGTCAAGAAAGCGATTTTCATATTTTCATAAAAAATATGATAAAATACTTGACTCTCCTCAAAGGGGAGGGTATATACTATTTATGTGAGGAGGAAATCATGTACTATATCAAAGAAGCTGCGCAACTTTCAGGTGTCTCCGTCAAGACCCTCTACCATTATGACAAGATTGGACTTTTGGTTCCATTAAAGTCAGAAAATGGCTATCGAACCTATAGTCAAGAGGATCTAGAACGACTACAGGTTATCCTCTATTACAAGTATCTAGGCTTTTCTTTAGAAAAAATAGCAGAGCTATTGAAGGAAGATACGACAGATATATTGTCACATTTAACTAGACAGTTGGACTATTTAACCCATGAGAGGCAACATCTGGATACCTTGATTTCAACCTTACAAAAAACCATTCAAGAACAAAAAGGAGAAAGAAAAATGACTATTGAGGAAAAATTCACTGGATTTAGCTACCAGGACAATCAAAAATACCACCAAGAGGCGGTAGATAAGTATGGTCAAGAAGTCATGGATCAAGCACTTGAGCGTCAAAAAGGACGAGAGGATGAGGCTGAAACAGCCTTTAATCAAGTCTTTCAAAGCTTAGCTCAAAATCTCAAAGACGGTCTACCGATAACAGCATCTGAAAACCAAGAAGAAGCAGGCAAACTCTTGCAAGCTATTCGTACTTATGGATTTGACTGTTCTATTGAGGTCTTTGGTCATATCGGAAAAGGCTATGTCTATAATCCAGAGTTCAAGGAAAACATTGATAAGTTTAGACAGGGAACAGCCCAGTACACATCAGATGTCATTGCTCACTATGTAAGCACACAAACTCGATAAAACCCACAGACTAAGCTAGAACTGACAAAGCCAGTAACAGAAATTTATACTCTTCGAAAATCACATTCAAACCACATCAGCTTTATCCGCAACCTCAAAGCTGTACTTTGAGCAGCCTGCGGCTAGCTTTCTAGTTTGCTCTTTGATTTTCATTGAGTATTAGTAGGAGGACACAGACCTAGCTTGAAGATTAGATAAGATAAAATCGGCGGAGTGACCTCTGCCGATTTACTGTTATTTGAGTTGGTAAGACCAGTCTTCTCCATCCTTATAGTAAAAGAACTCACTGAGGTCCTCTTCGAGAAAAACACGAAGCATATCAGACATATCCTCAGTAGCTAATTTTAGATGAGATAGATTTTCAAAATCCTCCCACCAGACTTTTCCTTCGTCTGAAGATTGGAGCTCACCAGTAAAGTGTTCTGTTTTGTAAAAGAGGACAACATAGCGATAATCTGCATCATCATACCAGTCTTTGATACCACAGAGTTGGGGTTTAGAAATGGTCAGACCAGTTTCTTCTTTCACTTCGCGAATGACAGCATCGACAAAGGATTCGCCACGTTCAACATGGCCACCAGGAAAAGTAATGCCAGGCCAGTTAGGACTAACTCGGTCTTGGACAAGAACCTTGTCTCCGTTTTTAATCATACACATGTTGACAAATTCGACTGATTCTCTTCTGCTCATATTATTTTTCCTATTTTGTTAGTAATTTTTCTACCACGTTTAACTTTCGCATGGTCAGATCAACGTCGAACAGCTTTTCAAGATAGTTGGTATTAAGTTTTTTTCGTTTTGCAGTTCTAGGGAGATAGAGGTAAAGACAATGGTTGCCGATACAAATTTCTTCTTCACCATAGTCACTATCCAATTTTTCTAATGGTAGACTTTGGATATCATTTTGAAAAAGGATCACATGTATTCGGTCAAAAAGATAGTGTTTTCCAAATGGGTTTTCTTGGACAATTTTTGCAAAATCATTTTTGTTCTTGATTACCAATTTTAAATCAGCACCAATTTTTTCCTTTATTAGAGTGTGAACCTGTTCTCGTATTTCTTCCAGAGATAAGTCACTTTCAAGAATGATATTCCCACTTTGAATATAGGTTCGAACGTGTTGAAAATCAGCTTCTATCAAGATATCTACTAGATAAGACATTTTAGGGATAGCATTTTTTCCATTAGGAGTAACTCCCCTTAGTAAGATAATATGTTCCAAAGTAGTTCCTTTCTTATCTAACATCCTTAGATACTAAATCATTTATAGATTAAGTTTGAGCCTGCCACCCAGCCAGTACAGAGGGCAGAAGTGATGTTAAATCCACCCGTGTGGGCGTTGATATCTAGGACCTCTCCTGCAAAGTGAAGGCCAGGAACCAGTTTGCTTTCCAGCGTTTTAGGATTGATTTCCTTGAGACTAACACCACCTTTGGTAACAAAGGACTTAGCCAAGGACATTTTTCCTGTCACAGGGATTTTGAATGCCTTGATAGACTGGAGAAGTTGGTCGCGTTCTCTTTCAGTTAGTTGTTTGACTTTTTCAGGATATCCTTGGACAAAAAATTCTGCCAAGCGTTCAGGGAGTAAAGTTTTTAAGGCATTTTTCAAGGACTTTTCACGGTTCTCTTCTAAAAAGTCAACTAAGTCACCTTCTGAAAGTTGTGGTAAGACATCTAGAGAGAGAATTTCCCCACCCTTGACAAAGCTAGACATGCGTAGCGCAGCAGGACCTGACAAACCAAAGTGGGTAAAGAGTAGGTCATGAGTGATGACATGCTTGCCATAGCTTAGGGTCACATCGTCTAGGGAAATTCCCTGCAAGGCCTTATGCGGGAAATCAGTCAACAATGGACTTTCAGCAGCCTCAAGCTCGGTAATAGTGTGTTTGAAATGGCGAGCAATCTCATGACCAAAACCAGTAGAGCCAGTAGAAGGATAGGATTTTCCACCTGTTGTGACAATGAGTTTATCACAAGTAAAGGTCTGGTCTGGTGATTTCAGGACAAACTGGTCGTCTATCTTTTTAACTGAAACAATTTCTGTTTGAGTAGCAATTTGCCCACCAAGTTCAATAATTTTCTTTTCCAAAGCTTCAATTATGGTCCGAGATTTGTCACTGGCTGGAAAGACGCGGCCATGGTCTTCGACCTTGAGTTTTACGCCATTTTCAGTAAAAAAGTTGATGATATCATGGTTATCAAACTGGGAGAAGACACTGTATAGAAAGCGGCCATTTCCAGGGATGCCAGCTAATAGGTCATCTAGAGTTCCATTGTTGGTCACGTTGCAGCGCCCACCACCAGTACCAGCTAATTTTTTTCCGAGTTTTCGATTTTTTTCGATGAGAAGTGTTTTCTGCCCATAAAAGCTACTTGAAATCGTAGCCATCATACCAGCCGGGCCTCCCCCGATTACAATAGTGTCAAAATATTTCATAAAAGTATTGTACCATAAAAAAGACGGAGGGACAGAAATCGATAGATCAAGTTTTACTTACCTAGTCCCACGAATTTTTAATAAATCAGTGGTTTGTTGAGTCTTATGAATTGACAAGATATAATTGTCAGTAAAATAGTTTTGTGGATCCGAAAAGAGCCACAAAAGTCTACTCAGCTACAGTAGAAAAGATAATTGCTGATAAAAATTGAGGTCGGGATATTGAATCCCGACCTCTGTCTTATATAAATTAGTCAATTTCATATCCCATGAGGAGTCCACCCTCTTCTGCATAAAAACTGCAGAGTCCAGAGGTTGGGATAATCTTGATTTCAGCTTGTGGGAATTTTTCACGCACACGTTCAGAGAGCTGTTGGCAGAATTTATCATTACTGCGGTGAGCCATGACTATACGTCCACCAGCATAGCCAGCTTTAATTAATTCTTCATAGGTAGCTTGAAGAGATTTTTTAGCACCACGAGCCTTTTGGAGGAGTTCCAAGGTTCCAGTTTCACTTGCTTCCCCAACCATACGAATATTGAGGAGCCCAACAACTGTACCGATCAGTTTACTCAAGCGACCATTCTTAACCAGATTATCAACCTTAGCGAGAACGAACAATAACTTAGTTTTTTCTTGGTAAGCAGTAATAGCATTAACCACTTCTTCAAAAGAAAGTCCTTGGTCAATCAAATCATTGATTTTCTCAACGATTAGATCAACTTCCCCACCAGCAGACAAGCTGTCAATAACATGAATCTGAGTATCAGGATGTTCTTCGAGATAGAGATTCTTAGCTAATTGAGCGCTGTTTTGACTACCAGAAAGAGTTCCGGTAATGGTCACTACAAAAATATGTTTTGCCCCTTCAAATGCTCGCAAGTAATCATCAGGGCTAGGACAAGCTGATTTTGAAGCTTCAGAAGTTGCATACATGGTTTCCATCATTTTGTCAATATCAAGACTAGCATCGTCAATAAAGACTTGATCAGCCACTTGAATGGTTAAAGGAACACTTACAAATTCAGTGTCAATCGCAGGAGTAGGTAATTGACGATAATCACAACCAGAATCTGCCACAATCTTCCAAGTCATAGAAATTCTCCATCTTTGTCACTTATACATTGACAAAGGTTCTGTCTTTTTCTACAATTATATCATGAAAGTGCTTAAAACAAAAGTCTCGTCACTCTGTTGTCACAAGTAGAAAGGAAGTGTTATGGCCGAACGAAGAATTTCTGAAAATTCACTTGAAAATCTCATAAAATCCAATCAAGAATCCAATTTACTGACTAGAGAAGCTATCGAAACAGCTCTCTTGCAACTTTTGGAGAAAAAGGAATTGACAAAGATTAGCATTTCCGAATTGGTCAAACGAGCTGGAGTCTCCCGTGCAGCCTTTTATCGAAACTATGACTCCAAAGAAGAGATTTTAGAAAGTGTCTTTAAACGAAGCGTCCATAACATTATGGAGCAATTGAGCCATTACGATGTTAAAACGGACCTCTATCTGGTTTGGGTTCGCCTCTTTAGAGAAGCCAAGAAAGAGGCTAAAGTTATTCAGCTTGCCTTGGACTACCACTTGGAAAAAATCTTTGTGCAAGCCATGCAAGAATTTTTAGAAAAATACTATGGAAAATCAAAAGGAGTCAGCTCTTACCTGCATTCTTTTTGGAGTTCTGCCATCGTATCAGTTTTGCTTAAATGGATCAAGGATGGAATGAAGGTTCCTGCTGAAAAAATTGCAGATTTACGCCTACCATTTTTCAAAAAATAGATCAGGAGAAGAGAAGTTATGACAGAAAAAAGACTGGCTTGGGATGAGTATTTTGCTGCTCAAGCTCTATTGATTGCCAATCGTTCAACCTGTAAACGCGCTAAGGTAGGAGCTGTTTTAGTCAAGGATAATAAGGTGATTTCAACAGGATACAATGGTTCTGTATCAGGAACAGAGCACTGTATTGACCATGACTGTTTGGTGATTGAGGGTCACTGTGTTCGCACTCTTCATGCAGAGGTAAATGCTATACTACAAGGAGCCGAACGTGGCGTTCCAAAAGGATTTACAGCCTACGTTACACATTTTCCATGCCTCAACTGTACCAAGCAATTGCTTCAGGTAGGTTGTGAACGTGTCGTTTATATTAATCAGTACCGTATGGACGACTACGCCCAGTATCTCTATCGTGAAAAAGGGACAGAGTTGACCCATTTACCACTTGAGACAGTACAAGCAGCTCTTCAAGAAGCTAACTTGATTTAAAAATTAAAAAAAAGATGGTTTAGAAGGATTTTTAAACCATTTTTTGATATAATAAGAAGAATAAATTGAAAGAAGGAATTCAGAAAATGGGAAAAATTGAAGTTATCGATCATCCACTAATCCAACATAAATTGTCAATCTTGCGTCGCACAGACACTTCTACTAAAGCATTTCGTGAATTAGTTGATGAAATCGCTATGTTGATGGGCTATGAAGTGCTTCGTGATCTTCCGCTTGAAGATGTGGAAATTGAAACACCAATTACTAAAACCGTTCAAAAACAATTGACAGGTAAAAAATTAGCAATTGTACCAATCTTGCGTGCTGGTATCGGTATGGTTGACGGTCTCTTGAGCTTGGTTCCAGCTGCTAAGGTTGGACATATCGGTATGTACCGTGATGAAGAAACTCTTCAACCTGTTGAATACTTGGTAAAATTACCAGAAGATATCGACCAACGTCAAATCTTTGTTGTTGACCCAATGCTTGCGACAGGTGGTTCAGCTATCCTTGCTGTTGATTCCCTCAAAAAACGTGGCGCTTCAAACATTAAATTTGTCTGCCTTGTATCTGCTCCAGAAGGTGTAAAAGCTCTTCAAGAAGCTCACCCAGATGTAGAAATCTTTACAGCAGCTTTGGATGAACGCTTGAACGAAAATGGATACATCGTTCCAGGTCTTGGAGATGCTGGTGACCGCTTGTTCGGTACTAAATAAGAATCCAATCTAGGATTTGATCAAATTAAAAAATTGACCTTTTTTGACCAATGGGGTATAATAGCTTCATTATCAGTAGTGATCTATTCATTAAAAAGATCAAAAGGAGAAATCAATGATTCCTGTAGTAATTGAACAAACAAGTCGTGGGGAACGTTCCTACGATATCTACTCTCGTCTTTTGAAAGACCGCATCATCATGCTGACAGGTCCAGTTGAAGACAATATGGCCAATTCAGTTATCGCCCAATTGCTTTTCTTGGATGCTCAAGACAGCACTAAAGATATCTACCTCTATGTTAATACACCAGGTGGATCAGTTTCAGCTGGTTTAGCAATTGTAGATACTATGAATTTCATTAAAGCAGACGTACAAACGATTGTTATGGGTATGGCTGCCTCAATGGGAACTATTATCGCATCAAGTGGTGCTAAGGGCAAACGCTTCATGCTTCCAAATGCAGAGTACATGATTCACCAACCAATGGGTGGTACAGGTGGTGGTACACAGCAAACAGATATGGCTATTGCTGCTGAGCACTTGCTTAAAACTCGTAAGACTTTGGAGCAAATTCTTGCAGATAATTCTGGTAAATCAGTTGAGCAAATCCATGCAGATGCTGAACGTGATTACTGGATGAGCGCTCAAGAAACACTTGAATATGGTTTCATTGATGAAATCATGGCTAATAATTCTTTGAATTAATCTTTTGAAGCAAACTCGACTGAGTTTGCTTTTTTTGATATAATGGTAAGAAGATTGTTAGAAGGAAGTTGTAATATGTTTCAAAAAGAGAATCGGTCTGGTCTGATTATCTACCTATACTATAATCGTGATGCAAAAAAACTCGATAATTATGGTGATATTTGTTACCACTCTAAAAAACACCGTTATCTGCAACTTTATGTCCCAACAGAAGAAGTGGAAGAACTGGTTAGCCGTTTAGGAAAAGAGAAATTTGTCAAAAAAGTGAGACAATGTCATATCCAAGAATTGGAAACTCCCTTTGTTGGTAGTCTCTACAGAAATAACGAAAACGTTATCATGTAAAAATTTAGATAAATGTGTTGACAATTTTCTGATAATTCGGTATATTCTTAACATGCTATTTATTTAAGAAATAAGGAGACAAAAAGATGAAGAAAAAATTTGCCCTATCGTTTGTGGCGCTTGCAAGTGTAGCACTTCTTGCAGCCTGCGGAGAAGTGAAGTCTGGAGCGTCAAACGCTGCTGGTAACTCAGTAGATGAAAAGACAATCAAAATCGGATTTAACTTCGAAGAAACTGGTGCCGTAGCTGCCTACGGAACATCTGAACAAAAAGGTGCCCAACTTGCCGTTGATGAAATCAATGCCGCAGGTGGTATCGATGGAAAACAAATCGAAGTAGTTGATAAAGATAACAAGTCTGAAACAGCTGAGGCAGCTTCAGTTACAACTAACCTTGTAACCCAATCTAAAGTATCAGCAATCGTAGGACCTGCGACATCTGGTGCAACTGCAGCTGCGGTAGCGAACGCTACAAAAGCAGGTGTTCCATTGATTTCGCCAAGTGCGACTCAAGATGGATTGACTAAAGGTCAAGATTACCTCTTTATCGGAACTTTCCAAGATAGTTTCCAAGGAAAAATCATTTCTAACTATGTTACAAACAAGTTGAACGCTAAGAAAGTTGTTTTGTATACTGATAACTCAAGCGACTACGCTAAAGGAATTGCAAAATCATTCCGTGATTCATTCTCAGGTGAAATCGTAGCAGATGAAACGTTTGTATCAGGTGATACTGACTTCCAAGCAGCTTTGACAAAAATCAAAGATAAAGACTTTGATGCAATCGTATTACCAGGTTACTACACAGAAGCTGGTAAGATTGTAAACCAAGCTCGTGGTATGGGAATTGATAAACCAATCATTGGCGGTGATGGATTCAACGGTGAAGAGTTTGTACAACAAGCAACTGCTGAACGTGCATCAAATATCTACTTTATCTCAGGTTTCTCAACTACTGTAGAAGTTTCAGCAAAAGCAAAAGCCTTCCTTGAAGCTTATCGTGCAAAATACAACGAAGATCCTTCAACATTTGCAGCCTTGGCTTATGATTCAGTTCACCTTGTAGCAAACGCGGCAAAAGGTGCTAAAAACTCTGGTGAAATCAAGGATAACCTTGCTAAAACAAAAGACTTTGAAGGTGTAACTGGTCAAACAAGTTTCGATGCAGACCACAACACAGTCAAAACTGCTTACATGATGACCATGAACAATGGTAAGGTTGAAGCAGCAGAAGTCGTAAAACCATAATTATAGATATTGTAAATGGGGAATGAGCTTTTACTCACTCCCTGTTTCGGTGTTTATGAAAGGATTATTTTTTTATAAAAATCCTAAAAATAATAATTAGAAAGAGTGAACCATATGCTTCAACAACTTGTCAATGGTCTAATCTTGGGTAGTGTCTATGCGCTACTAGCCCTAGGTTATACTATGGTTTATGGAATTATCAAGCTCATTAACTTTGCCCATGGTGATATTTACATGATGGGTGCTTTCATGGGTTATTTTTTGATTAATTCCTTGCAATTAAATTTCTTTGTTGCCTTGATCTTATCGATGATCGGTACAGCAATTCTCGGTGTTATCATTGAGTTCCTAGCTTATCGTCCATTACGTCATTCAACTCGAATCTCTGTATTGATTACAGCTATCGGGGTATCCTTCTTACTGGAGTATGGAATGGTCTATCTGGTAGGTGCCAACACACGTGCCTTCCCTCAAGCAATCCAAACAGTGCGTTATGACTTGGGACCAATCAGTCTAACAAATATTCAATTGTTGATTTTGACTGTCTCACTTGTTTTGATGGTTCTTCTACAACTCATCGTACAAAAAACCAAGATGGGGAAAGCTATGCGTGCTGTTTCTGTAGATAGTGATGCTGCTCAGCTGATGGGGATTAACGTGAACCGTACAATCAGTTTCACCTTTGCATTGGGTTCAGCTCTAGCTGGTGCAGCGGGTGTCTTGATTGCGCTTTACTATAACTCTCTTGAACCATTGATGGGAATGACTCCGGGTATAAAATCATTCGTGGCTGCCGTTCTTGGTGGTATCGGAATTATCCCTGGTGCAGCTCTGGGTGGCTTTGTTATTGGTCTTTTGGAGACATTTGCTACCGCCTTCGGAATGTCAGATTTCCGTGATGCCATCGTGTATGGAATCTTGCTCTTAATCTTGATTGTTCGCCCAGCTGGTATCCTCGGTAAGAATGTGAAAGAGAAGGTGTAAACAATGAAAGAAAATTTAAAAGTTAATATTCTATGGTTATTCCTTTTGTTGCTTGGATATGGTTTGATTAGCCTATTGGTTTCTGTAGGAGTCTTGAATCTTTTCCATATTCAGATTATTGAACAAATCGGTATCAACATTATTCTAGCAGTAGGTCTTAACCTTATCGTTGGGTTCTCTGGTCAGTTTTCACTTGGACATGCTGGATTTATGGCTATTGGTGCCTATGCAGCAGCCATTATCGGATCAAAGTCTCCAACCTATGGTGCATTCTTTGGAGCTATGTTGCTCGGTGCTATCATTGCTGGTCTGGTTGCCTTGGTCGTTGGAATTCCTACCCTACGCTTGAAAGGGGATTATCTTGCGGTTGCGACACTTGGTGTTGCTGAAATTATTCGTATCTTCATTATTAATGGTGGAAGCCTTACAAACGGTGCTGCTGGTATTTTGGGGATTCCTAACTTTACAACTTGGCAAATGGTATATTTCTTTGCTGTGATTACAACGATTGCTACTCTCAATTTCCTTCGTAGTCCTATCGGACGTTTAACCTTATCAGTTCGTGAAGATGAGATTGCTGCTGAGTCAGTAGGGGTGAATACTACAAAAATTAAAATCATCGCTTTTGTTTTTGGTGCTGTTACTGCAAGTATCGCTGGTAGTCTTCAGTCAGGATTTATCGGATCAGTCGTACCAAAAGATTATACGTTCATCAACTCTATCAATGTATTGATTATCGTTGTATTTGGTGGTTTAGGATCCATTACGGGGGCAATTGTTGCTGCAATCGTGCTTGGAATCTTGAACATGCTCCTTCAAGACGTGGCCAGCGTTCGTATGATTATCTATGCTTTGGCCTTAGTACTTGTTATGATCTTCAGACCAGGTGGTCTTCTTGGGACTTGGGAATTGAGCCTATCACGTCTCTTTAAAAAAGGTAAGAAGGAGGGACAAAACTAATGGCATTGCTTGAAGTAAAAAATTTAACCAAACATTTTGGCGGTCTGACAGCCGTTGGGGACGTCACTCTCGAATTGAACGAAGGTGAACTTGTTGGTTTGATTGGACCGAATGGTGCTGGGAAAACAACCCTCTTCAACTTGTTGACAGGTGTTTATGAACCAAGCGAAGGGACAGTAACCTTGGATGGTCACTTGTTAAATGGCAAGCAACCCTATAAAATCGCATCTCTTGGTTTAGGGCGTACCTTCCAAAATATCCGCCTCTTTAAGGACTTGACAGTTTTGGATAACGTTCTGATTGCATTTAGCAATCATCATAAACAACATGTTTTTGCAAGTTTCTTGCGCTTACCAGCTTTTTATAAGAATGAAAAAGAATTGAAAGCTAAAGCCTTAGAATTACTAAAAATCTTTGACTTGGATGGAGATGCTGAAACTCTAGCTAAAAATTTAGCCTATGGTCAACAACGTCGCTTAGAGATTGTTCGTGCTCTTGCTACAGAACCTAAAATCCTCTTCTTGGATGAGCCTGCAGCGGGTATGAATCCACAAGAAACTGCAGAATTAACTGAGTTGATTCGTCGTATTAAGGATGAATTCAAGATTACTATTATGCTGATTGAACATGATATGAACTTGGTTATGGAAGTTACGGAGCGTATCTATGTTCTTGAGTACGGTCGTTTGATTGCTCACGGGACACCAGATGAAATCAAGAGTAATAAACGTGTTATCGAAGCTTATCTTGGAGGTGAAGCCTAATGTCTATGTTAAAAGTTGAAAACCTCTCAGTACACTATGGTATGATTCAAGCTGTACGTGATGTGAGCTTTGAAGTAAATGAAGGAGAAGTTGTTTCCCTTATCGGTGCAAACGGTGCTGGTAAAACAACCATCCTTCGTACCTTATCAGGCCTTGTTCGTCCAAGTTCTGGTCGGATTGAATTTTTAGGACAAGAAATTCAAAAGACACCAGCTCAGAAAATTGTGGCATCAGGTCTTTCACAAGTACCAGAAGGACGACATGTCTTCCCTGGTTTGACAGTTATGGAAAACTTGGAAATGGGAGCCTTCCTTAAGAAAAATCGTGAAGAAAATCAAGCAAATCTGAAGAAAGTCTTCTCTCGTTTCCCGCGTTTAGAAGAACGTAAAAACCAAGATGCAGCTACCCTATCAGGTGGTGAACAGCAGATGCTTGCTATGGGACGTGCGCTTATGTCAACACCTAAACTTCTTCTCTTAGATGAACCATCAATGGGGCTTGCTCCAATTTTTATCCAAGAAATTTTTGATATCATCCAAGATATTCAAAAGCAAGGTACGACCGTTCTTTTGATCGAGCAAAATGCCAATAAAGCACTTGCCATCGCAGATCGAGGCTATGTACTGGAAACAGGAAAGATTGTCCTATCAGGAACAGGTAAAGAGCTCGCAGCATCAGACGAAGTCAGAAAAGCATATCTAGGTGGCTAAAAAGGTCTGGGGGACCTTTTTAGTCGGCAGATAGAGATTGCTTGGCAATCATCAGATCCAGTGGATTGTTTTAGTCGGCGGATAGAGATTGCTTGGGAATCATCAAATCCAGTGGATTGTTTTAGTCTGCAGGAAAGATTACCAAACAAATTACACAATCATAAGATTGAGGGCCCTAATATAGGGGCTCTTTTTATAGTATTTCAGAGTTTTCAGAATCTTGAAAAAGAAATGAAAGCGTTTGATTGATTTTCGTAAAAAGTGTATAATAAAGCTATAAACATAAAGGAGAGTTCCTATGGCAGTTAAAGATTTTATGACACGAAAGGTCGTATATATTAGTCCAGATACGACTGTAGCACATGCAGCAGACTTGATGCGCGAACAAGGTTTGCATCGTCTTCCTGTTATTGAAAATGATAAATTAGTTGGTTTAGTAACAGAAGGAACAATTGCTGAAGCCAGTCCATCAAAAGCAACGAGTCTTTCAATCTTTGAGATGAATTACTTGCTCAATAAAACAAAAGTAAAAGACGTCATGATTCGTAATGTTGTAACTGTCTCCGGTTATGCAAGTTTGGAAGATGCAACCTATCTTATGCTGAAAAATAAGATTGGAATCTTGCCAGTTATTGATAATGAACAAGTCTATGGTGTCATTACTGACCGTGATGTATTCAGAGCATTTCTTGAAATTTCTGGTTATGGCGAAGAGGGAATCCGTGTTCGTTTTATCACAGAAAATGAAGTTGGGGTACTTGGTAAGATTGTTTCTTTAATCGTTGAGGAAAATCTTAATATCTCTCATACTGTTAATATTCCACGTAAAGATGGTAAGATTGTTATCGAAGTTCAAATTGAGGGAACGGTTGATCTAGCTACCTTTAAACAGAAATTTGAATCTGAGAATATTCAGGTTGAAGAAATCACACAAACTTCTGCAAAAAAACTGTAAAAAATAAAATAGAAGCAGTTTTTACTTGCGAAAAAAATTTTTTTCTAGTATAATAATTTATTGTGAGCAAACCTCACTTACCCCTTGCAATGTCTTGGGGTCATTAGACCAAAAGGAGGAACATATCAATGGCTAAATACGAAATTCTTTATATCATTCGTCCAAACATTGAAGAAGAAGCGAAAAACGCTTTGGTAGCACGTTTTGACTCTATCTTGACTGACAACGGTGCAACTGTTGTTGAATCAAAAACATGGGAAAAACGTCGTCTTGCATACGAAATCCAAGATTTCCGCGAAGGACTTTACCACATCGTTAACGTTGAAGCAAATGATGATGCAGCTCTTAAAGAGTTTGACCGTCTTTCAAAAATCAACGCTGACATTCTTCGTCACATGATCGTCAAAACTGACGCGTAAGAAGGTAGATTATGATTAACAATGTTGTACTTGTAGGGCGTATGACTCGTGATGCTGAGTTGCGTTATACCCCATCAAATGTAGCAGTTGCGACTTTTACTCTTGCAGTAAACCGTACATTTAAGAGTCAAAATGGCGAACGTGAGGCTGATTTTATCAATGTCGTTATGTGGCGCCAACAGGCTGAGAATCTTGCTAATTGGGCTAAAAAAGGCTCACTTATCGGGGTGACAGGCCGTATTCAGACTCGTAGTTACGATAACCAGCAAGGACAACGTGTCTACGTGACGGAAGTCGTGGCTGAGAATTTCCAAATGTTGGAAAGCCGTAGTGTGCGTGAAGGACATACTGGTGGAGCTTATTCAGCACCAAGTTCAAACTATTCGGCACCTACTCAATCAGTACCAGACTTTTCACGTGATGAAAATCCATTTGGAGCAACAAATCCTTTGGATATTTCAGATGATGATTTACCATTCTAATGGACAATTAATACTATAAAGGAGAAAAAACATGGCTCAACAACGTCGTGGCGGATTCAAACGCCGTAAAAAAGTTGATTACATCGCAGCAAACAAAATTGAATATGTTGATTACAAAGATACTGAGCTTCTTAGCCGTTTCGTTTCAGAACGTGGGAAAATCCTTCCTCGTCGTGTAACAGGAACTTCAGCTAAAAACCAACGTAAAGTAACAACAGCTATCAAACGCGCTCGCGTAATGGCTTTGATGCCTTTCGTAAACGAAGATTAAAAAAGAGGTCCGGGGGACCTCTTTTTCAGACCCGGTTGGGTCTTTTTTTCACGAGCCTTGAAATGAGAGAGCGAGTTTGGGTCCAGTGGACCTCTTTTTCATGAGCTTGAAAACAAGAAAGCGAATTAAGACCCCGACGAGTCTTTTTTTCACGAGCATGGAAATGGGATAGCGAGTTGAGTTCCGAGTGGACCTATTTTTCAGACCCAGGTGGGTCTTTTTTCACGAGATAGTTTTTTCTGACTTTGGCGTGATATAATGGTAATAGAAAGAGCAAAGGTGGGTAAGTCAAAGATGAATTGTACGATTAGAAATATGATTAAGTCTGATATTGAATCCTTATCTCATGGATTTATGAATCAAGGTTGGCCTGGTAGAGAGGAAATTTTGGCTAGATATTTTCTGGAATAGGAAAGTGGGGAGAGAGAAGTCTTAGTTGCAGAGATTGGTGGTGCTGTAGCGGGCTACGTTACCATTTTGCCCTCTGCTAAACATGGTCCTTTTGCAGAAGTCTATCCAGAATTATCAGATTTTAATGTGTTTGAGCCTTTTCGAAATCAAGGGATTGGGAATCAACTGCTAGAAGAAGCAGAAAAACGAGTCAAGTTTGTTTCGAGTAAGGTCACTCTTGGTGTAGGTTTGCACTTAGGCTATGGCCCTGCCCAGAGATTGTATATCAGACGGGGCTACATTCCAGATGGGACAGGTGTCTGGTATCGAAATCAACCCTTGGAAATGAATGCAACTAGCCAAAATAATGATGATTTAGTTTTGTATCTAGTAAAGGAATTTGGATAAGAGACAAGGATTTTATTGGGATGTGGGATTTCTCTACTTTATGGTATAATGGAAAGAGTGAATTGAAGGAGGTATTATAATGGATGCCAAATTAAGATACAAGGCTAAGAAGATTAAGATTATCTTTTTTGATATAGATGATACTTTACGCAATTCAAAGACAGGTTTTGTTCCAAGTACTATTCCAACAGTCTTTAAACAATTGCGTGAGAAAGGAATATTAACGGGCATTGCGACTGGACGTGGAATTTTTGGTGTCGTGCCAGAGATTCGCGAACTTAAACCTGACTTTTTTGTTACTCTGAATGGTGCCTATATTGAGGATAAAAAAGGCAATGTGATTGATAGTAACAAAATCTCAAAAGATAAGGTTGAAAGCTATATTGCTTGGACTAAGGAAGTGGGGATTGACTATGGTTTAGTTGGTAGTCATACTGCTAAACTCTCCACTAGAACTGAGTTGATTAGTGAGGCCATTGATCCAATTTATCCTGACTTGGATGTTGATCCTGATTTTTATAAAAAAGAAGACATCTATCAGATGTGGACTTTTGAGGATCAGGGAGATGACCTGACTTTGCCTGAAAGTTTAGCATCGACTTTGCGTATGGTACGCTGGCATCAACATTCGTCTGATATTGTGCCGATTTCAGGCTCCAAAGCGACGGGGGTGGAAAAGGTTGTGGAACACCTAGGTTTGAAACCAGAGAACGTCATGGTTTTTGGAGATGGGCTCAACGACTTGGAACTCTTTGATTATGCTGGAATCAGCGTTGCCATGGGAATTGCTCATGATAAAATCAAAGAAAAAGCAGATTATATTACAAAAACATTAGAAGAAGATGGCATTTTTGATGCTTTAGAAGGATTTGGTATGGTAGAAAAAGAATTGCATTTCCCACAGGTAGACATTGAAACAGTAGAAGGTCCTCTTGCGACCATTAAGACCAATCATGGAGAGTTGCGTATTAAGCTTTTCCCTGAGCATGCACCAAAAACAGTTGCCAACTTTATTGCTCTGTCTAAAGACGGTTACTATGATGGTGTGATTTTCCATCGTATTATCAAGGACTTTATGATTCAAGGTGGAGATCCAACTGGTACTGGTATGGGTGGCGAATCTATCTATGGTGAGTCATTTGAAGACGAATTTTCAGAAGAACTTTACAATATCCGTGGAGCCCTTTCTATGGCCAATGCTGGACCAAATACCAACGGTAGCCAGTTCTTTATCGTGCAGAATCAACACTTGCCATATTCTAAGAAAGAAATTGCTCGTGGTGGTTGGCCAGAGCCAATTGCGGAGATTTATGCAGAACAAGGTGGAACTCCTCATCTAGACCGTCGTCATACTGTATTCGGTCAACTTGCGGATGAAGCTTCTTATGAAGTTCTGGATACAATTGCAGGTGTAGAAACAGGTGCAATGGACAAGCCAGTTGAAGATGTCGTTATCGAAACGATTGAAATCGAGGACTAGGATGAAAATAGGTGATAAGCTAACAGGGCGAATTACAGGGATTCAGTCTTATGGAGCCTTTGTGGAGTTAGAGACTGGTATCACAGGCTTGATTCATATTTCTGAAATTCGTACAGGATTTATTGAGAATATCTATGATGTACTGAAAATCGGTGAAGAAGTTCAAGTCCAGGTTGTCGATTTGGACGAGTATACAGGGAAAGCAAGTCTTTCTATTCGGACTTTGGAAGAAGAGAAACATCAATTACCGAGACGGAGACGTTTTTCAAGTGACCGTGTCAAATACGGATTTGCTCCTTTGGCTCGCATGATGCCTATCTGGACCAAGGAAGCTATCTCTAATCTAAATAAGAAAAAGTCTTAATTGATTTTTTCTCTCTTGAAATATTAATATAGTTTGTTATAATAGAAGTATGGTAGAAGAATTATTAAAATCAGGAGAGAGAATCAATCAGCTCTTTTCTACAGATATCAAGATTATTCAAAATAGAGAGGTTTTCAGCTATTCGGTGGATAGTGTACTTTTGTCACGCTTTCCTCGCTTTCCTAAAAATGGCTTGATAGTGGATTTTTGTGCGGGTAATGGAGCTGTTGGACTTTTTGCCAGTAGTCGTACTAAGGCGAAAATTCTGTCTGTTGAAATCCAGGAACGATTGGCGGATATGGCAGACCGGTCAGTCCGATTAAATGGCTTGGAAGAACAGATGCAGGTCATTTGTGATGATTTGAAAAATATGCCTGCTTACATTCAGGGGAGTAAGGTTGATTTGATTTTATGCAACCCTCCCTATTTTAAGGTGGACCCAAATTCTAATCTGAACGAGAGTGAGCACTATTTGTTGGCTCGGCACGAAATTACGACCAATCTTAAGGAAATCTGCCGTAGTGCCCAAAGTATTCTCAAATCCAATGGGCGTTTAGCCATGGTCCATCGTCCTGATCGATTGTTAGATATTTTAGAAACGCTTCAACAACACAATTTGGCTCCAAAGCGTCTGCAATTTGTTTACCCTAAACGGGAGAAAGAAGCCAATATGCTTTTGATCGAGGCTATCAAGGACGGCTCCACTAGTGGTTTTAAGGTTTTACCACCACTTATTGTTCATAATAGTGATGGCACTTATACACCAGAAATTCAAGAGATCTATTATGGTTCATAAGGCCTATATGTACGTGGTTGAGTGTCGGGATAGTTCCTACTATACTGGCTATACAACGGATGTCAAAAAAAGAATCGCCGTTCACAATAGTGGTAAGGGAGCTAAGTACACACGAGCTCGGTTGCCAGTAAAACTTATCTATGTAGAAGGTTTCGATAGTAAAGAAGAAGCCATGTCAGCCGAAGCTCTTTTTAAACGCAAGACACGTCTGCAGAAAGTAAGCTATCTAAATGACAATCAAGATAGGAATTTAGCCAATATTTTCGAGATCTAGTGAGGAGTTCTTTGACTCCTCTTACTTTTGTCAAAAATTGAAAAAAATGCTACAATAGAGTGAATAAAGAAACGAGGTATTATCATGTCTAAGATTCTAGTATTTGGTCACCAAAATCCAGACTCAGATGCTATTGGTTCATCTGTTGCTTTTGCTTATCTTGCAAAAGAAGCTTATGGTTTGGATACAGAAGCGGTGGCTCTTGGAACTCCAAATGAAGAAACAGCTTTCGTCTTGAACTATTTTGGTGTGGAAGCACCACGCGTGATCACATCTGCTAAAGCGGAAGGTGCAGAACAAGTTATCTTGACTGACCACAATGAATTCCAACAATCGGTTTCAGATATTGCTGAAGTTGAAGTTTATGGTGTGGTGGATCACCACCGTGTGGCTAATTTTGAAACTGCAAGCCCACTCTACATGCGTTTGGAGCCTGTTGGATCAGCATCTTCTATCGTTTACCGCATGTTCAAAGAACATGGTGTAGCTGTGCCAAAAGAAATTGCAGGTTTGATGCTTTCAGGTTTGATTTCAGATACTCTTCTTTTGAAATCACCAACAACACACCTAACAGATAAAGTCATTGCTCCAGAATTGGCTGAATTGGCTGGTGTGAACTTGGAAGAATACGGTCTTGCAATGCTCAAGGCTGGTACAAACTTGGCAAGCAAGTCAGCAGAAGAATTGATTGACATCGATGCAAAGACTTTTGAATTGAACGGTAACAACGTACGTGTTGCCCAAGTGAATACAGTTGATATTGCTGAAGTATTGGAACGCCAAGCTGAAATCGAAGCAGCTATCCAAGCCACAAACGCAGCAAACGGCTACTCTGACTTTGTCTTGATGATTACAGACATCGTCAACTCAAACTCAGAAATTCTTGCACTTGGTGCAAATATGGACAAGGTAGAAGTAGCTTTCAACTTCAAACTTGAAAACAACCATGCTTTCCTTCCAGGTGCTGTTTCACGTAAGAAACAAGTTGTACCTCAATTGACAGAAAGCTTTAATGCATAATGATAGATGGGGAAACCCATTGTTAAAAAGGAGTTTCGGCTCCTTTTTTGCTAGGAGAGAAGTATGTTAGAAAATGGCGATTTGATTTTTGCGAAAGATGATTCGGATATAGGACAGGCAATCCAGGAATCTACTGGTCACTATAGCCATGTGGCCATCTTTTTGGACGGACAGGTTTATCATGCTAGTGGGAAAGCTGGTGTTGTTTGTCAGGAACCAAGAGATTTCTTCGAATCAGATTGTCTGTATGATATCTATAGTTATCCACAGATAGATATTCAAAAGGTAAAGAAAAGAGCAGACCAACACCTAGGAGCTCCTTATAATTTTTCTTTTTATCCTGATGGGGAGGGTTTCTATTGTTCCCAATATATCGCAGACATTCTTCCTATTTTTGAGACCATTCCCATGAAGTTTGGGGATAATACACAGGAAATCAGTGATTTCTGGAGAGAATATTATCGAGATTTGGGGCTTCCTGTACCTCTGAATCAGCCTGGCACTAACCCGAGTCAATTAGCAACATCACCACTTTTAGTTTGTAAAGAAAGGAATCTTCATGATTCAGATTTTTAATCCATCACGTTTGACGCGACAACCATTCTTTAGAGATTTGGTAGACTATCTTGATCAGCATGATGAAGTTATTTTGCGAGAGATTAAGTCACATTTTCCAGAAGTTGCAGTTGATAAGTATTTGGAGGAATATATTAAAGCGGGTTTGATTTTGAGAGAAAACAAACGCTATTATCTCAATCTTCCCTTTCTAGAATCTACAGAATCTCTTGCACTAGACCAAGAAGTCTTTGTGAAAGATAATAGTCCTGTTTATCAAGAAATCCTGGAGAAAGATTTTAAGACAGAATTGCGCAATCAAACAAATGCAGCTATCCTAGAAGAGTACACCGATTTTGCAAGGGAAAAGATGACCTTGTCTAATTATTTTTATAAAGTCAAGCATCAGTATCCGCTGACCGATGATCAGCAGAGACTGTATGAAATTTTAGGGGATGTCAATCCTGAGTATGCTCTCAAGTATATGACTACTTTTTTGCTCAAGTTCCTCAAAAAAGATCAACTCATGCAGAAACGACGTGATATCTTTGTTGATAGTTTAGTCTTATTAGGTTACATCCTTCAAAATGAAGATGGGAAATACGAGTTAGCTGTAGAATTTGATAATGAACGATTCATCTTTATAAAAAGATAGAAGTAGACTGGATAAAATTCTTTAAAATCAGAAAAACGCATAATATCAGGTGTTTAAAAAACGGCTCTATAATTTCTGTAGTGGGTAAATCCCCTATAGATATTATGGAGCCTATTTTGTTGTAG
>NZ_JWAJ01000136.1 GCF_001068775.1 Streptococcus pseudopneumoniae | reverse complement strand
CTCAACAAGTGCAAGTACGTCGGCTAGCACGTCAGCCTCAACAAGTGCAAGCACATCAGCAAGTACATCAGCGTCAACAAGCGCAAGCACATCAGCAAGCACGTCAGCTTCAACAAGTGCAAGCACATCAGCAAGCACATCAGCGTCAACAAGCGCAAGTACGTCAGCAAGCACGTCAGCTTCAACAAGTGCAAGTACATCGGCTAGCACGTCAGCTTCAACAAGTGCAAGCACGTCAGCAAGTACATCTGCCTCAACGAGCGCAAGTACGTCGGCAAGTACGTCAGCCTCAACAAGTGCAAGTACGTCAGCAAGTACATCGGCAAGCACCTCAGCTTCAACAAGTGCAAGTATGTCAGCAAGCACGTCAGCTTCAACAAGCGCAAGTGCATCGGCTTCAACAAGTGCAAGTACATCAGCAA
This sequence comes from Streptococcus pseudopneumoniae, assembly GCF_001068775.1. Taxonomy (GTDB): domain Bacteria; phylum Bacillota; class Bacilli; order Lactobacillales; family Streptococcaceae; genus Streptococcus; species Streptococcus pseudopneumoniae_N. Next base: position 89 of record NZ_JWAJ01000136.1, on the reverse strand, counting down.
GCACCTCAGCATCAACGAGCGCAAGCACGTCAGCAAGTACATCAGCCTCAACAAGTGCAAGTACGTCGGCAAGCACGTCAGCCTCAACA
>NZ_JWAJ01000135.1 GCF_001068775.1 Streptococcus pseudopneumoniae | reverse complement strand
CGCCTATAAGACACCAGTAGATACTACTAAAGAAGGCGAAAAAGACGCAACAGTAGTTGTAACTTACCCAGATAAATCTACAGAAGAAGTTCCAGTAACTGTTAAAGTAGTAGATCCAAGTACACCAGAAGATCCATCAACTAAGGACTCAGACGGCGATGGCTTGACTGATAAAGAAGAAGCTGAAAAAGGAACAGATCCAAAAGATCCTAAGTCTAAACCAGAATCTAAACCAGAAGATCCATCAACTAAGGATACAGACGCAGACAAGAACACTCCAAAAGCTAAGGACCAAACTGTTAAACCAGGTGAAAAACCAAAAGCAGAAGATTCAATTGACAACCTCAAGGATCTTCCTAAGGGTACAACAGTAGCCTTCAAGGATCCAGTAGATACAACAACACCAGGTGACAAAGCACCAACAGTCGTTGTAACATACCCAGATGGTTCTAAGGATGAGGTTCCAGTTAAAGTAACTGTAAAAGATCCAAGTGCACCAGCTACAGATGCAGACAAGAACACTCCAAAAGCTAAGGATCAAACTGTTAAACCAGGAGACAAACCAAATGCCAAAGACTCAATTGGTAACTTTGATAATCTTCCTAAGGGTACAACAGTAGCCTTCAAGGATCCAGTGGATACAACAACACCAGGTGAAAAAACACCAACAGTCGTTGTAACATACCCAGATGGTTCTAAGGATGA
>NZ_JWAJ01000134.1 GCF_001068775.1 Streptococcus pseudopneumoniae | reverse complement strand
ACCTGTCTTAGGATCTTGTTCAACATCTACTGTTGGTGTCTTACGAGCTGGTGTTGTTACATCTACTGGTTGTGATGGTTTCTTATTAGGTTCGGTTACTGTTCCTGTACCTGGGACATCTTTCTTAGGAAGTTTGTCATTTGGTACTTCACCTGAACCATTGTCACCAATTGTAACTTCGATTGGTGTGTTGTTTTCACCTGGAATCACTACCTTGCTGCCTGATGGGTATGTTGAACCATCTGGTTTCTTAGGCGTTACAATCGCATCACCATTTGGTTTGCGTGTGATTTCAATCTCACTTGGTGTTTCAGTTGTTGGAGTATTTGGTGTTACCTTACCTGGTGTTGTTACTGGAACTTCAACAGCTGGTTTACCTGGTTCTGTAATCTTACCTGTACCTGGGACATCTTTCTTAGGAAGGTTGTCATTTGATACTTTACCTTTACCATCTTCACCAATTGTAACAGTGATTGGGTTTCCATCTTCACCTGGGAT
>NZ_JWAJ01000133.1 GCF_001068775.1 Streptococcus pseudopneumoniae | reverse complement strand
TAGATGTTGAACAAGATCCTAAGACAGGTGACGTTACAGTAACACCTAAGAAACCAGATGGTTCAACATTCCCACCAGGCACTACGGTAGAAATCCCAGGTGAAGATGGAAACCCAATCACTGTTACAATTGGTGAAGATGGTAAAGGTAAAGTATCAAATGACAACCTTCCTAAGAAAGATGTCCCAGGTACAGGTAAGATTACAGAACCAGGTAAACCAGCTGTTGAAGTTCCAGTAACAACACCAGGTAAGGTAACACCAAATACTCCAACAACTGAAACACCAAGTGAGATTGAAATCACACGCAAACCAAATGGTGATGCGATTGTAACGCCTAAGAAACCAGATGG
>NZ_JWAJ01000132.1 GCF_001068775.1 Streptococcus pseudopneumoniae | reverse complement strand
ACCATATTGCTTACGATTATAATCAGGTTTTTCTTTGTGAAACATAGGGATTACCTCACAACTTTTCTTACCTCTATTATACGACTTTACAAAAAGAAAAGCCCTTAGAAACTTGAGTTCTAAGGACTTTGTCTTCAATCTGACATGTGAGCTAGTTCTAGTTCACATGTTTTTGAGAAAAATCTTTTTGCTTAATTCTTTACTAGAAAATAAGCGGGGAATGTTAAACTGCCAAACTTTATGCTAGACTAGAAATATGGAACATCATTTTAATCATCGAGCAGAATCATTTGATTCTTCAAAAAATCAATTTTTGGCCGATCTTGTTTATCAGCATATAGTAAAACAAGTGCCTGATTTGTCGAACAAATCAGTCTTAGACTTTGGAGGCGGAACTGGCCTTATCGCCCTTCCTCTTGCCAAACAAGCTAAATCAGTGACCTTGGTTGATATTGCAGACAAGATGCTTGCGCAAGCTCGTCTCAAGATTGAAAGCCAAAAGCTTGCAAACCTATACTTGATTCAACAGGATTTATTACTTGAACCACTTGAAGAAGAGTTCGACCTTATTATCGTCAGTCGAGTTCTTCATCATATGCCTAATCTCGAGGACAGTCTGGCTATGTTCAAGGAACATGTGGCTCATGGCGGACAACTCTTTATCGCTGATTTTACTCTACCAGATGGAGAGACACACGGTTTTATCATTTCTGAACTTGAAGAAAGTCTCAGTCAACAAGGTTTCTCGGAAATAACAAGTCAAATACTCTACAGCTCAGACCATCTCTTTCTCCATAAACCTTCCCAATTATTTCTTACAAGCAGCAAGAATATTTAGCCCTTAGAGTATCAGATAAGCCCTAAAAACAAAGCAAATGCTAATCTTTACTCAGTTTTTGCATTTTCCCAATAGATAAGGTATAATAGTTGTATTGTCTTTTGGGGTCGTTACGGATTCGACAGGCATTATGAGGCATATTTTGCGACTCGTGTGGCGACGTAAACGCTCAGTTAAATATAACTGCAAAAAATAACACTTCTTACGCTCTAGCTGCCTAAAAACCAGCAGGCGTGACCCGATTCGGATTGCTCGTGTCTGATGACAGGTCTTATTATTAGCGAGATACGATCAAGCTTCGTCTAGCAGTTTGATAAGAGATTTATAGACTCGCAGTTCCTAGGCTTGAGTTATGTGTCGAGGGACTGTTAAAACAATACATAACCTATGGTTGTAGACAAATATGTTAGCAGGTGTTTGGACGTGGGTTCGACTCCCACCGGCTCCATTATATTAAAAAACGTTGATGATCTCAACGTCAGAACGAAGACAAACGTCATTTTTGGCGTTTGTTTTTTTCTCTTTTCAAAAATAGTTTGTCTCATCATCTGATATTCTATTCAAAAATCTGAATTTGAGAAAAATAAAAAGGGATATTCTCTATCCACTTCACTAATTTTTTGATATTTAAACACGCCAAAGTAAGCCCAACCTGATCCTCCATTTTGGACTTTCCTATCTCAAATTATGGTACTCCTTAGCCGTTCCAAAGAGTCGTTCAATTGTTTCTTTGTGCTTCTTATAGAGCTCTTTCATTTCTCTTTGGTGACGAATCTCCTCACAAAATTCAAGGGCATCTTTCCAGACATGTCTCGTTACTACTTTTTGAAAATTCTTGCTTTGAGTACAAACGGATAATAAAGGACAGGCAACACATACTTGGGGATTACTCTTATACTCACGGTAGCCTTCTCGAGTGGTAGTGCGATAGTTTAATACTTGATTCTCTGGACAAATATAAGAGTCATGACTTGCATCATAAACAAAATTACTAG
>NZ_JWAJ01000131.1 GCF_001068775.1 Streptococcus pseudopneumoniae | reverse complement strand
ACTGTCATCCAACTACTATCCACTATGCTCTTAAAGCTATGGGCTACACTCGAAAAAAAAGAACCACACCTACTTTGAACAAGACCCAGGAAAAGTAGCCTTATTTCTTAAAAATTTTAATAGTTTAAAGCATCTAGCACCTGTTTATATTGATGAAACAGGATTCGATACTTATTTTTATCGAGAATATGGTCGCTCATTAAAAGGTCAGTTAATAAGAGGTAAAGTATATGGAAGAAGATATCAGAGGATTTCTTTGGTTGCAGGGCTAACAAATGGTGAGTTAATCGCTCCAATGACTTACGAAGAAACAATGACGAGCGACTTTTTTGAAGCTTGGTTTCAGAAGTTTCTCTTACCAACATTAAACACACCA